>JAQVPT010000146.1 GCA_028701945.1 Bacteroidales bacterium | reverse complement strand
ACACAATCTACTCTATTCTGGTTATTCATTTGTCGTTGTGCTGACAATTGTCCTACAAACATTAAAGTCAAAAACAAGCCTGTTAATAATAATACTTTTGTTTTCATAATATTTTTCTAATTTTGATTTGTAAGGTTTTGACAATTGAATTTATAAAAGGTTTAAACACAAATATTAGAAAGTAGAAATACGAAGATTAATTTAACACTAAAAAATTGCTAAAATGAAAAAATACAATATCCCGTTAAGAATATGCAATATTGACGGAGGTGGCAAGCATATCCTTATTAAAGCAAACATAAACAAGACTAAATGTTTTCTAATATTAGATACTGGAGCATCAAATTCGGTGTTTGACCCCAATAGTCCAGCTTTTAAAGACACAAGTTTTGATACGCTTGAAAATGATAATCAAAGCTCTGGTTTTAATTCAAAAATAGAAAACATATCCACAGGAAACATTAAATCCCTTAACATCGGATATTTCAGGAGCTCCGAGACTAATGCCATTTTTACACCTTTAGATTATATAAATCAACTATATAAATCATTAAAACTACCTCATATTTCAGGAATAATTGGGTGTGATTTTTTAATAAAATACACGGCCATAATTGATTTATCTGATAATATTATGGTTTTAAAAAAAATAGTATAAAATAATTTGGTGTAAAATCTGTATTTTCGTAAAAAATCAATATCTTTGCACACTTAAAAAATGAATGTAAAATTATAAGTTAACGTTAATAAAAAAATTTAAACATGCGTAACAAAGGAGCGATTATTACGGTTTCAGTATTGCTTACAGTGATTTGTTTGTATTATTTATCTTTTACTTTTATGACAAAACGTGTCGAAAGTAAAGCTGACAAATATGCTGCGGCACAATATGAATCAATGAATATTAAAGTTGAAGAGTCTGAAAAAATACACATTGTTGACTCAATTACAAAAAGATATCTAGATTCAATGTCAAATCAGGTTGTATATACTTTATTTAAGAAGTACACCTATATGGACTGTAAAGAAAGAGAAATGAACCTTGGTCTTGACCTAAAAGGTGGTATGAACATTACACTTGAGATTTCTGCACAAGATGTAATAAAAGCACTATCGAACAATCAAAGTGATTCAACTCTAATAAAAGCAATTAAACTTGCAAATGAAGAAACAATAGAGCAAACAGGAAAAAACTATATCGAAGTTTTTGGCAATGCTTATACTACAGTAAGCACTCCTAATTCACCAAGTCTTGCAGCTCTGTTTATCACAACCAGCAACCAAGAGGCAATAACAATAAAATCTACTAACCCAGAAGTTATAGCATACATTAGCAATCAATATGATGCAGCAATTAACAATGCTTTTGACGTTCTTAGAAAACGTATTGACCATTTTGGTGTCGTTCAACCGAACATACAAAGAGATGTTGCCGTCAAAGGAGTATTTCATATCGAATTACCTGGTATTAAAGACCCCGAACGTGTTGAAGACTTATTAAGACAAGCAGCTGTTCTCGAATTTTGGGAAACTTACAATGCCGAAGAGATATATGACAGATTATCCGAAGCAAATATCTTAATTGCCGAAGTTAAAGAAGCAGAACAAAAAGAAATTGACCGCAAAGCAGGAAAAATTACAGAGACAGAAGCAAATATAGTAACAAATGAGGTTATTGCTGACGAGGTTATTGCAGATGACGTTATTGCAGCTGAAATAATTGAAGATGGAATAATCGAAGATACAAATACAACAGAAAACACAGTTGAAGCTAAAACTGATATTGAGGCTAATGCCAAATCAGGTTTATCTCTTTTCGAGAGACTTCGTCCACAAGTTGGTAACGTATCTATCTATGGTCCTATTGTAGGATATGCCAAAGAAGGTGATATGGCATCAATAATGGCAGATCTAAGTAGAGAATCTGTAAAAAGACTTTTCCCAAGCGACCTTGTATTTGCCTGGGGTTTCAAACCATCTGACAATGCTCCTGGATACTATGAACTAATTGCTCTTAAAAAGAGTAAAGATGGTAGAGCTGTTTTAAATGGAGACGTAATTACTGATGCAAAACAAGAATTCGGTCAAAATCAAGCAATTCCACAAGTTACAATGACAATGAACGGTTCAGGCTCAACAGAATGGGCAAGAATCACCAGAGCAATTGCAGATAAATATGCTGGAAGCCAAACAAAAGGTAGCATCGCAATCGTACTTGATGGTTATGCTTACTCATGGCCAACAGTTAGCGAAGAGATTACTGGAGGACGCTCAATGATTAGTGGTAATTTCACTCTTGACGAAGCTACTGACCTTGCAAACGTTCTTAAATCTGGTAAAATGCCAGCACCTGCAAATATTCTTTCAAAAGAAATCGTTGGTCCTTCACTTGGACATAAAGCTATTGACTCAGGATTAAATTCATTTGTCATCGCATTTATTCTTGTTCTAATTTATATGATGTTCTATTATGGAAAAGCTGGTGTAGTTGCCGATATTGCTTTAGTAACAAACCTATTTCTAATATTTGGAGTACTTGCCTCACTTGGAGCGGTGCTTACTCTACCTGGTATAGCGGGTATAGTCTTAACCATTGGTATGTCGGTAGATGCCAACGTGCTTATTTACGAGCGTATTCGTGAAGAAATGCGAGCTGGCAAAGCTATTAAAACTGCTGTTACAGATGGTTACAAAAACGCATATTCTGCAATTATCGACTCGAACGTTACAACTTTACTGATTGGTATTATTCTTCTTAATTTTGGTGTTGGACCAGTTAAAGGTTTTGCAACAACTTTAATTATAGGTATCCTTAGTTCATTGTTTACTGCGATATTTATAACAAGAATAGTTATCTCAACAATACTTGCGAAAGACAAAAAAATGACTTTTGGCAATAAACTTACTCTAAATGCATTCCAGAATCTCAACATTAATTTTATTACTAAACGTAAAATTGCTTATGTTGTATCAGGGATTTTAATCTTAGTTAGCTTAACTTCTCTTTTCACAAGAGGATTAAACCCAGGTATCGACTTCACGGGTGGACGTAATTATATTGTTTCATTCGACCAAGCTGTTGTACCGAGTGAAATTGGTGATCAATTAGAAGGGATATATGGAGACCGTCCACTAGTTAAAACATTTGGTGGTTCAAATCAAGTTAAGATATCAACCAATTATAAAATTAACGATAATTTTGCTGATAACGAAGCTGACTCATTATTATATGTAGGCTTAAAACCAATGTTGGGAGATGATGTTAGCTTGGATGACTTCTTTACAGACTATCGCCAAACTTCACAAAAAGTTGGACCAACAGTAGCTGATGACATTAAATCTAAATCTATAATTGCAATTACCCTAGGACTTATTGTTATGTTCTTATACATACTTTTAAGGTTTAGAAAATGGCAATACTCTCTTGGTGCTTTAATCTCTCTTATTCATGACGTAATCATTGTTTTAGGAATATATTCATTACTATTCTCTATCATGCCGTTTAATATGGAGCTTGACCAAGCATTTATTGCAGCTATTCTTACGGTGGTAGGATACTCTATTAACGATACCGTGGTTGTGTTTGACCGCTTGAGAGAATACCTTGGCTTATACAAAAAACGTGGAACCGAGGATGTGATGAACTCTGCTATCAATTCAACAATTAGCCGTACAATAAACACCTCATTAAGTACATTCGTTGTATTACTTGCAATCTTTATATTCGGAGGTGAAGTTATTCGTGGATTTACATTTGCATTACTAATTGGTGTTATTATTGGTACTTATTCATCAATATTTGTTGCTACACCATTGGCTTATGATTTCATGAAGAAGAAAAAAACAGTAAAATAAATAGTACAGACATAAAATATAAAAGGGCTAAAATAATATTTAGCCCTTTTTTTATCTGTCCTTATTGAAAAAACCGTAAATTATTTTTGCTTTTGCATTCCCAACCACTTTCTCAAGTTCTTGCAAACTTGTAAGTTTAATATTTGAAACGGACTTAAATGTTTTAAGTAATTCCTGTATGGTTTTGGGACCAACTCCATGAATATCGTTTAGCTCAGATTTAATAAAATTTTGGGATCTTTTGTCCCGATGAAAACTTATTCCAAACCGATGGGCTTCGTCTCTTGCTTGCTGAATAAGTTTAAGTGATTCAGAATTTTTATCCAGATATAACGGAGTGGGGTCTCCAGGGAAATATATCTCTTCTAATCTTTCAGCAATTCCAATAATCGAAACTTTTCCATACACGTCAAGTTCTTTAAGACTTTGTACGGCTGAGCTTAACTGACCTTTGCCACCATCAACAATAATAAGCTGGGGCAAAGATTGGTTTTCGTCTAGTAATCTTTTATAACGACGAAATACAATTTCTCTCATCGAAGCATAGTCGTCTGCACCAATTACAGTTTTTATATTATAATGCCTGTAATCTCTTTTTGCAGGTCTTGCATTTCGAAAAACCACACAGGCTGCAACAGGATTTGTGCCTTGAATATTGCTATTATCAAAACACTCAATATGCACAGGCAAATCTTTTAAATGAAGATCTTTTTTTAATGTTTCAAGCTTACGAGTAATATGCTTTTCAGGATTTTTATTTTCGATTTGCTTATGTTTTTCCAGCATAAAAAATTTTGCATTTCGTTGAGCTAAATCTAATAGTTTACGTTTATCGCCCCTTTCGGGAACAAGAAAATTAAGATATTCAAGTCTATATTCGGGCATAAATGGAACAATAATATCTTTTGCATTACTACCAAACATATTTCTAAACTCCACAATTGCAAAAGACAAAACATCCTCATCAGACTCATCCATTCTTTTCCTAATCTCTTTTGATTGTGCTCCCACAACAGAACCATTCTGAACCTTCAAGTAATTAATATATACAGAGTTTATATCTTTTGCAAAACCAAATACTTCGACATTAGATATACCCATATTTACAATTGTTGATTTACTTTTATAATTCTCAATAATTTCGATTTTGTCTTTCACTCCAGCAGCTTTTTCATAATTGTACTCTGATGCATATTTCTGCATTTTTTGCTTTAAATATTGCAGCACAATATGAAGGTCGCCTTTTACGATATTCCTGATATCCTCAATATATAAGTTATATGCTTTCTCGTCAATTTCACCAATACATGGAGCCTTACAATTGCCAATATGATATTCCAGACAAACAGCATACTTGCCTGCTTTAATATTTTCCTCTGACAAATTCAAATTACAAGTTCTAATAGGATACAATTGCTTGATAAGTGACAGCAAAGTCTTTATCGTATATACCGACGGAAACGGACCATAATATTCACTGCCATCATCAATTTTTTGTCGCGTATAAAAAACCCGTGAAAAGTTTTCATTTTTAATTATTAACCAACGATAAGTCTTATCATCTTTAAGTAATACATTATACTTAGGCTTCAGCTTTTTTATCAATATATTTTCCAATAAAAGAGCATCACCCTCAGTATCGACAACTATATATTCAATATTGTGAATTCGTTTAACAAGTAAATTTGTTTTATAAGACGGGTGTATCTTACCAAAGTATGAGCTAACTCTTTTTTTTAGATTTTTTGCTTTCCCAACGTATATTATATCACCATTTAGATCAATATACTTATAAACTCCCGGAGTTTCGGGAAGTGCCTTTACAATTTCAGTAATATCACTTGTCTCTTTCATAAATGCAATTTACAGATAAATACAGAGACCTTGAAAAAAATTACGAAAAATATCCTTTAAATCTATCAAAAATACTTTCGTGTTTTTTATTTTCGGGATTAAAACTATCAGATTGTTTCAATTGCTCTAACAGTTTCTTATCTTCTTTTGTAATAGATGTAGGGATAAAAACATTAATACGAACGAGAAGGTCTCCCTTTGAATATCCGTTAAGATTAGGCAAGCCTTTACTCCTGAGCCTCAGAGTTTTACCCGACTGAGTACCAGCATCAATTTTAATTTTAACTTTATTTTGGAGAGTCGGAATCTCGACATGTGTTCCTGTAATTGCATCAGGAATACTAATAAAAAGATTATATATCAAATCATCTTCTTCTCTGTGAAAATCTGGATGTGCAACTTCTTTTATTAGCACGAGCAAATCGCCATTAATACCACCTCTACGTGCAGCATTACCTTTTCCTGACACTGACAATTGCACGCCTTCACTAACACCTGCAGGGATTTTTAATTCAACGAGTTCTTCACCATTAACAACACCTTCACCAAAACAAGTATTACATTTTTCGGAAATTATTTTTCCTTCTCCGCCACAAGTAGTGCAAGTTGTGGAAGTCTGCATTTGCCCAAGCATAGTATTAACTACTCTTGTTTGAGTACCTCTCCCATTACAAGTAGGACATGTTTTACTGGAACTACCGTCTTTTTCACCCGTTCCTTTACATGCGTTACAGGCGACATATTTTTTCAGCTTGATTTTTTTTGTTGTGCCATTAGCAATTTCGTCGAGAGTTAATTTGACAGTAACTCTAAGGTTTGTTCCTTTATTGACACGCCTACGCGAACCTCCAGAAGACCCACCTCCTCCAAAAAAACTACCAAATCCACCACCAAATCCGTCGCCAAAAACATCGCCAAATCTAGAGAAGATATCCTCAAAGCTCATTCCTCCGCCATATCCGCCTCCGCCCGCTCCTGACAAGCCAGCATGTCCAAATTGGTCGTATCTCGACTTTTTGTCAGCATTACTAAGTATCTCGTAAGCTTCGGCAGCTTCCTTAAATTTATCTTCAGCACTTGCATCGCCAGGATTTTTATCTGGGTGAAATTTAATGGCTTTTTGGCGATAAGCTTTCTTTATCTGTTCAGGACTTGCATCTTTACTTACCTCTAATACTTCGTAATAGTCTCTTTTACTCATCTTTTTTTATTCTCCGACGACAACTTTAGCAAATCTGATAACTCTGTCGTTAATTTTATAACCTTTTTGAACAACGTCAATTACTTTACCCCTTTTATCATCTTCCTCAACAGGAAATTTTGTTACTGCTTCATGTAAATCCGTATCAAAAACTTTATCTATCGCAGCAATTTCCTCAATCCCTTGGGATTTAAGAAAATCTTTAAACTTACTATTAATAAGTTTCACACCTTCTATCGTTGCATCAATATCTTTAATATCATCAACATGCAAAATAGCTCTATCAACATCATCAATTATATCAAGAAAATCAAATATAATTGCAGATTTTGTTAATTCACGCAACTCAATTTTTTCTTTTGTGGTGCGCTTACGATAATTATCATACTCTGCAATAAGTCGTAGATACTTATCTTTAAGTTCATCGTGAGCTTCTGATAATGCAATATTCTCATCTTTTAACTTGTCCTCAGAAGATTTAAACTTTGCTTTTTTTGATTTTTGAGCGCTTGTCTTCTTATCGGTTGAATTATCCGAATTTTCTATATTTTCCCCATTATCAATATTGTCAATATTTTCGTGGGCATCTATTTTTTCATCTTCATTTTCTTTCATCACTATGCGTATTTTTTTCAGCCTACTATCAAATTCATTGCCAATAGATATTTACGTCATTTTGACAGCAAAACATGAGTTATTGTCAGACTATTTGATCTTTTTGACAAGTTGCTGTAAAGAGCTAATATTTTTTTTGATTTTTTTTAATTCTTTTCTATCTGAATACTTATCAGAACTTTCAAGAAGATTGTATTTTAATTCAAGTTCCTTAATTGCTACTTCAAACTCAATTGCGGGATCAACCGTTTCATATTTCGCAAGTTCACTTTCGAGTTTATCACCTCTTAAATTTTTAGCAATAATAATACCTCTACCATCGATAAGGAAATTAGCAGGAATACCCCTAACATTATAGTCTTTTGCTGAAATACAATCCCAATATAAAAGGTCGCTAACATTTGTCCAAGTAAGCCCATCATCTTTTATAGCCTTTTCCCAAGAAGCTTTATTCTTATCCAAAGAAACACCAAATACAGTAAATTTTTGTCCAACAGTAAATGATTTATCTTTAAATTCATTATACGCTTTTACTACCGATGGATTTTCTTTACGACAGGGGCCGCACCAAGATGCCCAAAAATCGATAAGAACTATTTCACCTCGTAATGAATACAAATTCACAGAGTCTCCTTGAGGTGTAGGTAATTTAATATCAGGAGCCATGTCGCCAATTTCAATTCCTATATTCTGACCAAAACTTAAACCAACATATATAAGAGCAAATACTAAAACAAAAGTTCTTTTCATAAATAATTATTAGGAAATAAAATAGTGTAGATAATTACAAAACAACATAAGCTTGAAAAATTTTAATAATTAATCCGCTCAATTTTTGCACCAAGATTATTAAGTCGGACATCAATATTTTCATAACCTCTGTCAATTTGTTCAATATTATGAATAATACTATCGCCTTCGGCAGACATTGCGGCAATAAGCAAAGCCATACCAGCACGAATATCGGGAGATTGCATTGTTGTTCCTCTAAGTCTGATTTGTTTATCCATTCCGATAACTGTTGCTCTATGTGGGTCGCATAAGATTATTTGTGCACCCATATCAATAAGTTTATCGACAAAAAACAGACGACTTTCAAACATTTTCT
>JAQVPT010000145.1 GCA_028701945.1 Bacteroidales bacterium | reverse complement strand
CTAGTTTCACAGCTGGAACAATAAGTAGTACCGGACAAACAATATGTTCTGGTGGAACTCCATCTATTATTGGAAGTACAACTGCTGCAAGTGGTGGTGATGGAACAATTACATATAGTTGGAGAAGCAGTGCCGACAGCTACGTAACTGCAATTTCAGGAGCGACATCGTCAACATACACACCTCCTTCTGGTCTTACAACAACTACATCTTACCGCAGATATGCTAAAGATGGGACTTGTAGTACAACACCGACTGTGTCAACAGGAACATGGACAGTTACAGTACATCCTAATTTTGCAGTTGGAGCAATTAACACAACCGGACAAACAATATGTGCTGGTGATGATCCTACTTTAATTAGTAATTCAACTCTTGCAAGTGGTGGTTTTGGAACAATTACTTACGAATGGAGAGCAAATGGAATACCGATCGCAAGTTCAAACTCTGCAACTTACGACCCTCCAGCTGGATTAACTGTAACAACAGCTTATACTCGTTGGGCAAAAGACAATACTTGTAATACTACATTTGCTCAATCAGCTGGAACTTGGACAGTTACCGTTCGCGCAGTTCCAATGCCATCAGGTATTGGTAATGGAGATTTTTATTGGACGGGAGCCGAAGATAATAGCTGGGACAACGAAAATAACTGGTTATACTATAATGGGTCCTATTCTGTTGCCACGTCTTTACCATTGAGTACAAGCAATGTATATATTGAATCCTATGCTAGTGTCTGTGGGTTAACAAACGCTATAACAGAAGGAAATTCAACAGTGTATTGTCAAGATTTGAATATTGGATCTGGACTAACACTTGGTGGACTTTCAACAATTGAAATAACTGGCGATTGGAATAACGAAGGAATATTTACTGCCGGAACTGGAACAGTTACTTTTAACGGCACATCGCCACAAACAATTACAACTAATGGAGAAACATTCAACAATGTTGTAATCAACAATACTGGTGCAGGCAATGCGGATATTATTGTTGCAACTGATTTAAGAATCAACGGTATGCTTGCATTGACCAACGGAGTTGTAAGTTTTACTTATCCTAACCGTAAAGTTGCTCTTACTAATTCAGCAAACTCCACCGATGGTAATACAAACAGTTTCGTTGCTGGAATTGTTGAGAAAACTGGAACCTCAGCATTTACTTTCCCAGTTGGAAGAGACGGTGTCTGGGCTCCTGTTAGTATTGCAGCACCTGCGGCTGTATCAACAATTACAGCCGAGTACAAAACTGAACCTGGACCACTTAACTGGTCGGCAGCTTATATGTGTGACCAAAATGAGTTGCACCATACCAGTGGAGTGGAACATTGGTTATTGACAACTAATGCATCAACCCCAGCCGTTACATTGTATTGGACAGATGGTGTCCGAAGTGGAATTGAAGATCTAGCTGATTTAACAGTTGCTCATTACAATGTAACTAATTCGTGTTGGGAAAATAAGGGTGGCAGCCTCGCAGGTACGAGTACTACATCGTTGGGTTCAATTACATCAACAGTGCCATTTGGCTCTTACAGTCCAATTACTTTTGGAACAAAAACCAAAGATAATCCTTTGCCAGTCGAGCTCTTAGATTTTAACGCTAACTGCTTACAAACCTCTGCTAATATTCATTGGCAAACTGCCACTGAAACTAATAACGACTATTATATTTTAGAGAGATCTAATGGCGTAAATGAGTTTTACGAAATCGCTAGACTGCAAGGAGCAGGAAACTCAAATATCTTAGCCGATTATTATTTTGTTGATGATAACATGTTCTCAGGCGATAATTACTATCGCTTAAAACAAGTTGACTTCGATGGTAAAACAACTACGTTTAATATCATTACTCTCAATTGTGACGGCTATGTTAAAGAGCAAGCAATTATGTACGCATATCCAAATCCATTTAAGGATGAGATAAATGTTGTAATTGAGAACATGGACGCAGGTGAATTTACCCTTGAGATTCTTGATGATTTGGGCAGAGTCGTTTATCTCGAAAGACACACTGCTACTAGCTCTGAATTTAGAACAAGTTTAAATCTAAGTGATTTACGACCAGCAGTTTATAACTTGAGAAGTAAGTCGGAAGAAAATGTGCTGAATATTAGGGTTGTGAAGAAATAGTACCTTTCGTTTACGCTCAGGGTGCAAGAAAATAATATTTAGTAAGTAGCAAATTCAGCTATTTACTAAATATTTTTGCCAAAATATTCTTAGTACATGACAAAAATTATTAATCAATTATAAACTAATCACTTATTAACAATTCATCATCATTAATAAGCAATGCTAAAAGCCTTGCATAAAGCCCTTTCATTCATTACGTTAGGTGTTTTTCTATTTTTGGTTATAAACCCAAAGGAGTAAGGGTGAAATAAAATTTTTTCTCACAAGTTTATGCCCTACGGGCAAAGTTTTCTAAGGAGTATGTTTTTTTATTGACATATATGTCCTCCGGACAAAAGAAGCAGTTTACAAATCTAAAACTTTAGCATACAATTTTTGTTTTGTAGTCCGTAGGACTTCAATGTCAATAAAAAACAACAATTCACTCCCTATTTTGTCCGTAGGACATAAACATTTCTGATTTTTTTCTCTACAAATAAACTTAGTACATGACAAAATTATTAATCAATTATAAACTAATCACTTATTAACAATTCATCATTAATAAGCAGTGCTAAAAGCCTTGCATAAAGCCCTTTCATTCATTACGTTAGGTGTTTTTCTATTTTTGGTTATAAACCCAAAGGAGTAAGGGTGACATAAAACTTTTTCTCACAAGTATTGGTTTTCGAGTAACTCGAAAACCAAATTGTGGTCGAAAACCAGATTGTGGTCGAAAACCAAATTATGGCAGTAACGCGAAAAGCAGATTGTGAAATATCAAACAGAAATAGATATTGTTAAATTTTTGTCATGTACTTAGCAAAATATTATAAAAAAAAATTTTATACTTTCATAACATTAAAGCTAACTAATACAGCT
This sequence comes from Bacteroidales bacterium, assembly GCA_028701945.1. Taxonomy (GTDB): domain Bacteria; phylum Bacteroidota; class Bacteroidia; order Bacteroidales; family ML635J-15; genus Bact-19. Next base: position 5,642 of record JAQVPT010000145.1, on the reverse strand, counting down.
ACATTAACGCCCACACCTATTTTTCATACAATACATTTAAACTATTTATTGCCATTACACAAGCCCTAACACATACTTTAAACCATAAACCGATAAAAGAACTCAATCTGTCCATTTTATTAAAAAAAAATAACAATATCATTTTTTAACTATCTGCACGCAACTGTAAGATTCACTTAACTTACAATCATACAGATACTTATTCACACAAACAAGCAAGCTAATTAATATATTCCAATAGATACAATCATGCACATATACTTACAAGTTACTGCATAATAAACTATTTAAATATATTACACACTATTTTATAAGTATTATTACAAAATGCTTATATTGTAATAAATTTATTTTACCACAAACTTGACAAACGTAATTTAATATTTTAACACCAAAGTTCTACTACACATATATTTAATATAAATTTGTTTTTTATAAAGCATTAAATTATTTGTAACACTACAGGTATTAAGTCAGGAAATATGAAAAACATCTCAACTAACACTTATCAATCAATAATTCATCATTATTTGAAAACAACTACTCACACTCGCTCAATAAAAAGATTTCTTGTGGGTATTTTCACATTCACTTTAGTATTAATTAGCCTAAAAAGTTTTTCGCAAACATATAATATTGCATATAGCGATAATGAGACGTGGACTACTAGCTCTGGCAATCTATATGCCAGCAGTTCTGTTTCGTTAGTAGGGACTTATATTGTTTCTCCGACAACACCGTCTTTTCGTGCGAAAGCAGTACCAGAAGCTGTTACGGTTAGCGGTGGGGGCAGTCAATGCGGTGGCTCTATGGTATTAACAGCTAGCGGTGGATCAGGAGGTACAATTTACTGGCAAGGAACGACAAGTGATGGTACAAGTACTACTACTGCTTCATCTTCGCAAAGCGTTTCGGTAAGTGGAATATATTATTTCAGATCACGATCACCAGAAGGTGATTGGGGAACGGAAGGTTCAGCAACTGTAACTCTAAATGCTGCTCCAACTGCTGCGCCTGATTTTTCTTTAAATCCAATTTGTAGTAGTTCAAGCACAACTTTAAGTGCTAATGCAACCGCAGGCTCAGGAAGTATTACAACTTATGCATGGTCATCTGGTATTTTAGATAACAATGCCACTGGTTCTGTTTCCTCAGCAGGAACTTATACTGTAACAATTACAGATTCTAATAATTGTACTGTTTCTGCGACAACACCATCGCTTACAGTAAAACCATCTCCTACTGGAGTTTCGGCAGGAAGTGATGTGACAATTTGTAATGGAAATAGCACACAATTAATTGGAAGTCCAACTGGTTCTGCAATAGTTTTTCAAGATGATTTTTCCACAGATAAAGGATGGGCTTTAGGTACTTATTGGAGCAGAGGATCTGTAACAACAGAACCTTCTTCTGATCATAGTTCAACTTCCGATAATTATGCTCTTGCATGCCCGTTAAATAGTGATTATCCAAACTATATGAGCACTTATTATGCAACTTCACCTGAAATTGATTGTAGCGAATACAGTACTGTAACTCTCGATTTATATGGTTTTTTAGGTTGTGAATCATCTTCATACGATCATATGGGAATTCAAGTATATAATGGTACCTCATGGGTTACAATTTGGTCAAATGGTTCATCATTCCAAGAATCTAGCTGGACACTAAAAACATATAATGTTTCAGCTTATGCAGCTGGAGTTTCTAACTTTAAAATTAGATTTTATATGGGAACAACTGATGGTTCTGGTACTTATTCAGGTTGGGCAATTGACGATATTGAAATAACTGGACAAAATGGAATTTCCTATTCTTGGTTACCATCTACAGGACTTGACAATGCCAATATCTCCTACCCAATAGCATCACCAACAACAACAACAACTTACACTATGACAGCTACTGCTACTAATGGTTGTGGGGTTAGTGATGATGTTATAGTTACTGTACTAGATCTTCCAATTTATACCGCTGGAGCGATAGACAATACAGGTGAAACAATTTGTTACGCAGGTGATCCCGGAGTAATAGGTAGCACAACTGACGCAAGTGGTGGCGATGGAAGTATTGATTACGAATGGAGAGAAAATGACAACCCGATTGCAAGTTCAAATTCTGCAACTTATGATCCGCCAGTTGGATTAACATCTACAACAACCTACACACGTTTCGCAAAAGATGGAACTTGTAATAATACTTTTACTCAATCAACAGGAAGTTGGGTTGTTACTGTTCATCCTAATTTTACAGCTGGAGCAATCAATACTATAGGTGAAACCTTCTGTTCTGGTGACGATCCTGAAATAATAGGTAGCTTAACTGTTGCAAGCGGAGGTAATGGAACAATTGTTTACGAATGGAGAGAAAATGACAGCCCGATTGCAAGTTCAAATTCCGCAAGCTATGATCCGCCAGCTGGATTAATATCCACAACAACATATACTCGTTTTGCAAAAGATGATTTATGTAATTCCTTTACTCAATCGACAGGAAGTTGGGTTGTTACTGTAAATCCAATTCCAGAAGCAGTTACAGTAAGTGGAAACGGCATTCATTGTGCTGAATCATTAACTTTAGTAGCAACAGGTGGAACAGGCGGTACAATTTATTGGCAAGGAACAACAAGTGATGGCACAATTACGACTACTGCTTCTTCTTCACAAGAGATTTCAGAAAGTGGAACATATTATTTCAGGTCTCTCTCTGACGAAGCTTGTTGGGGACCAGAAGGTTCGGCAACTGTAACTCTAAATTCTATACCAGAGGAAGTTATTGTAAGTAGCAGCGGAACTTATTGTGCAAGCACTGACCTTACAGCCTCGGCCATTACAGTCAAAACTTTGGGTACAGGAACCAGTACTTCACAATATAGTCCTCTTTCTGCCTATCATAATTATTCCAGGAGTATGTCATTAATACTTGGTAGTGAATTATCAAACAGTAGGGGTAAAATAACTCATCTATCAGTTTATGTCGGAAGTAGTGGCTCACATAATTTTACCGGAATTCAAATCCGGATGAAAGAAACTACAGCTACTACAGCATCCAGTAGTTGGGATGGAACTGGAACATTAGTATGGTCAGGAAGTTATCAATTTAGCTCAACAGGATGGGTAACATTTGATATAAGCGATTTTGAATGGACTAGCGATAATTTACTTATTACCTGGCAACACGGCCACACTTCTTGGAGTTCTAGTTATCCTTACTTTAGATACACAACTCAATCGTCTAATTTACAGAGCGGCAGTTATAACGACAGTTCACTTCCTACATCATTGTCAGTTAGTACAGCAAGAATAAATTATCAACTTACATTTGAAAATGACGTTTATTGGCAAGGAACTACTAGTAATGGTACAAGTACTGAAACTCCAAGCACCTCACAAACAGTAACATCCTCAGGCACATATTATTTCAGAGCGTTGTCATCAGCTGGCTGTTGGGGACCAGAGGGAAGTGCGACTGTTACCATAAATCCAGCACCCGAAGCAGTTACTGTTATTGGTGGTGGCACTCAATGCGGTGGCTCTATGACATTAACAGCAAGCGATGGTGATGGTGGCACAATTTATTGGCAAGGAACAACAAGTGATGGAACAAGTACTACTACAGTTTCTTCTTCACAAAGTGTTTCAGAAAGTGGAACATATTATTTCAGATCACTCTCTGACGATGGTTGTTGGGGACCAGAAGGTTCTGCAACTGTAATTATACATGATTTGGCAATTGCTACTCCTGATTTTTCTTCAAATCCGATTTGCGATGGTACAAGTACAACATTAAGTGCTAATGCAACCGCAGGTGCGGGAACCATTACAACTTATGAATGGTCATCTGGTATTTTAGATAATAATGCAAGTGGCACTGTTTCTTCAGCCGGAATTTATGTTGTAACAATTACAGATTCTAATAATTGTACGATGTCTGCAGCAACACCTTCTCTTGTAGTAAATCCAATTCCAGATGCAGTTACAGTAAGTGGAAGCGGAATTCATTGTGCTGAATCATTAGTATTAACAGCAACAGGTGGAACAGGCGGTACAATTTATTGGCAAGAAACCACAAGCGAAAGCACAAGCACTGCTATTGCTTCGTCTTCAGAAAGCGTTACGGCAAGTGGGACATATTATTTTAGATCAGTCTCTGACGAAGCTTGTTGGGGACCAGAAGGTTCGGCAACTGTAACTCTAAATTCTATACCAGAGGAAGTTATTGTAAGTAGCAGCGGAACTTATTGTGCAAGCACTGACCTTACAGCCTCGGCCATTACAGTCAAAACTTTGGGTACAGGAACCAGTACTTCACAATATAGTCCTCTTTCTGCCTATCATAATTATTCCAGGAGTATGTCATTAATACTTGGTAGTGAATTATCAAACAGTAGGGGTAAAATAACTCATCTATCAGTTTATGTCGGAAGTAGTGGCTCACATAATTTTACCGGAATTCAAATCCGGATGAAAGAAACTACAGCTACTACAGCATCCAGTAGTTGGGATGGAACTGGAACATTAGTATGGTCAGGAAGTTATCAATTTAGCTCAACAGGATGGGTAACATTTGATATAAGCGATTTTGAATGGACTAGCGATAATTTACTTATTACCTGGCAACACGGCCACACTTCTTGGAGTTCTAGTTATCCTTACTTTAGATACACAACTCAATCGTCTAATTTACAGAGCGGCAGTTATAACGACAGTTCACTTCCTACATCATTGTCAGTTAGTACAGCAAGAATAAATTATCAACTTACATTTGAAAATGACGTTTATTGGCAAGGTACTACTAGTAATGGTACAAGTACTGAAACTCCAAGCACCTCACAAACAGTAACATCCTCTGGAACATATTACTTCAGAGCTTTATCTTCAGCTGGCTGTTGGGGACCAGAGGGAAGTGCGACTGTTACAATAAATCCTGCACCAGAAGCAGTTACTGTTAGTGGTGGCGGTACACAATGCGGTGGCTCTATGACATTAACAGCAAGTGATGGCAATGGCGGTACAATTTACTGGCAAGGAACAACAAGCAACGGCACAAGTACGACTACTGCTTCTTCTTCACAAAGTGTCTTAGAAAGTGGAACATATTATTTTAGATCACTCTCTGACGATGGTTGTTGGGGACCAGAAGGTTCGGCAACTGTAATTATACATGATTTGCCAATTGCTACTCCTGATTTTTCTTCAAATCCGATTTGCGATGGTTCAAACACAACATTAAGTGCTAATGCAACTGCAGGAGCGGGAACCATTACAACTTATGAATGGTCATCTGGTATTTTAGATAATAATGCAAGTGGTTCTGTGTCTTCAGCCGGAATTTATGTTGTAACAATCACAGATTCTAATAATTGTACGCTGTCTGCAGCAACACCTTCTCTTGTAGTAAATCCAATTCCAGATGCAGTAACAGTAAGTGGAAGCGGCATTCATTGTGCTGAATCATTGACTTTAACAGCAACAGGTGGAACAGGCGGTACAATTTATTGGCAAGGAACAACAAGTGATGGCACAAGTACGACTACTGCTTCTTCTTCACAAGAGATTTCAGAAAGTGGAACATATTATTTCAGGTCTCTCTCTGACGAAGGTTGTTGGGGACCAGAAGGTTCGGCAACTGTAACTCTAAAT
>JAQVPT010000144.1 GCA_028701945.1 Bacteroidales bacterium | reverse complement strand
AGTGATACTCACAAAACTTGATGGCGATACTCGTGGTGGAGCGGCTTTGTCTATTCGTTCGGTTGTCGATAAACCTATAAAATTTGTAGGTACTGGCGAAAAAATGGACGCTATTGATGTTTTCCATCCGGAACGTATGGCCGACAGAATTCTTGGTATGGGAGATATCGTTTCCTTAGTCGAAAGAGCACAAGAGCAATTTGACGAAGAAGAATCCCGCAAACTGCAAAAGAAGATTGCTAAAAATCAATTCAATTTTGACGATTTCCTTTCCCAAATACAGCAAATAAAGAAAATGGGAAATATTAAAGAGCTTGCGGGTATGATTCCAGGGCTTGGTAAAGCTATAAAAAACATGGATATTGATGATGATGCCTTTAAGGGTATCGAAGCTATTATTCATTCGATGACGCCTGCCGAACGCGAAGAACCTGCAATAATTAATGGAAGTCGCCGTAAGCGTATTGCCGAAGGTAGCGGGACAACTGTTCCCGAGGTTAATCGTATCCTAAAACAATTTGATGAAACTAAAAAAATGATGAAAAAAATGACATCAAATAAAAACCAAAAAAGAATGATGAAAGGGATGGGGTAAAACGTTCACGGTTCTCAGTTCACGGTTCTCAGTTCACGGTTCACGGTTCACGGTTTTAGACAGATACAATAAATAATTATTAATTTTGAATTTTATATAAATGGTATTAATTGATGGTAATAAGGTAGCTAAGGAAATAAAAGCCGAAATAGCTATCGAAGTAAATAAAATTATTGAAAAACGTGGAAATGCTCCTCATTTAGTTGCTATTTTAGTAGGACATGATGGTGGTAGTGAATCTTACGTTAACTTTAAAATGAAAGATTGCGAGGAGGTAGGTTTTAAATCTTCGCTTATCCGTTTTGAGGAGGATGCTACCGAAAATGAACTTCTTAATACTATTGAAAAACTTAATCAGGACGATTCTGTTGATGGTTTTATTGTTCAATTACCATTGCCTTCACATATTGATGAGAATAAGGTTATAGAAGCAATTGATCCCAAAAAAGATGTTGATGGGTTTCATCCTATGAATGTTGGTAAAATGATGGCTGGACTGCCCACTTTCGTTTCTGCAACGCCTCTGGGAATTACAATTTTGTTGAGAAAATATAAAATCGAAACTTCAGGAAAACATTGCGTAATATTGGGTCGAAGTAATATTGTTGGTCGTCCAATGAGTGTGTTGATGTCGCAAAAAGAAATGAATTCTACAGTTACTGTCCTGCACAGTCGTTCTCAAAATATTAAAGAAATTTGTGCTTCTGCAGATATTTTAATTGTTGCAATGGGTAAACCTAAATTTGTAACTGCCGATATGGTTAAAGAAGGTGCAGTTGTTATTGACGTAGGAACATCGAGAATAAAATCCGATAAAACAAAAAGCGGTTTTAAACTTGCTGGTGATGTCGATTTTGATAATGCTGCCGAAAAATGTTCTTTTATTACTCCTGTGCCTGGTGGAGTAGGTCCAATGACCAGACTTGCATTATTGCTGAATACTCTAGAAACCGCAAAATAAATGGCATGTTTTATCTTGTAAATCAGAGATTTGACTAATATAACTTATTTTAATTCGGAATTTGTATTCTTTAAAAAGAAAATACCTATAAGCATATAAAATAAGCCTCCATGTGTTAGTAAAATAGTGAAAAGTGCACTGTTGAGAAATAAAACTAGGTACAGAAAACTTATTCCAAAAAAGGAATGATGCATATTTAAGGCATCTAAAAACCTTAAAATTATTGCTGTTATAAAAGTAAAAACGAAACAGCCAATAATGCCAAAATTCATATATCCATCACCAATTATTCCAGTATTACAACTTGTTAAAGGGTTGTTGTATATGTGCTTGCCCATAAGCATAGCGGGATCCATATCGTATGGATACTCTAAGAATGGGTTTAACATGCTATGGGATAAATAAAGCTGATTATCATTAAAAAAAGTAAAATAATAGTCACTTATATATACTGGTAAAAAAAACATTCGGCGTACAAAAATTGATTCAGGTAAGATATTTCCAGTAAATTTTGTAAATACTGTGGTAACGAGAAGTAACATGATTATGCCAAGTACAATTGTGCCAGCTTTGGTTCTATAATCTTTAAAGAAATAGAAAGCAATAACGACAAAAATGGATAAAAACACCGATTTATGGGGGTTGATCATAAATATGTAAAGCATCAAGATAATCCCTGAAATCCACAACAGTTTATTTTTTCTAATTAATCCATAGATAATTAGTGAGGGCAATAGCACTTTGGTTAATGCACCAAAGAAATACGAAGTAAAAATATTACTGTGTAGTTTAGCAATTGCTCTTACCTCATATATTTCCTTTCCAAACGAAAAAACAGATTTATTGAAACTTATACCATAAGTGATGACAAAAGGAATTATTAATAAAACAGTTAAAAAAAGCAAGATATATTTTTGATCCTTAAATTTTATATGTGCTGATTTGATAGATGGTATGTTTAAATAGCGACTTGTAAGAAAAACTATAAAAACAATTGAAAATATAGGAATAAGCGGTGTGATGCCTCCAAACTGATACATGATTATTGATGGAATGCAGAAACTCATCCCTGCAAATAAACTAAGTGCATAAATAAAATGTGAGGGTTGACGTAGAAGGAATATTTTTAAAGATAGCACTGCAAAAAGTAATAATCCAATAATTATCTTTTTTATTTCTGGCACCATCATAAATCCTTTATCCTCGAAATAGGGTATCACAAAATAAACATATTCATAAATAAGAAAAAGATAAAAAAATATGAAAGCGAGCAGGTGTATATGTTTATTTGATAGCAGTTTTACTAACATAAGGCTATTGAGTTATTGACTTGTCATATTTATTGCAAACCTGCAAAATTAGGATAAAATATATTAAATAGGAAAATATATTAATAATTGTAAAAATCGATAAAAACATTTCTATACTTAGTCCTGTAAAGAAGAAGAGACTTAAAATTAAGAGAAAGTATGTGATTTGCCAGATTGCCAAGATTTTAAGCTCTTCTAATACAGTGAAACTAATACTTAGGGGAGAAACAATAAATTGAATTGCAAATGCAGGAACTAAGATAGCAGAAAAAGCTCCTGATTGTGTCCATACTGATGAAAATACAAATCCAAATAACGCTTCTCCAAAAAGTATAATAATTATCAAAAAAGGTAAAATCAATATTGTTAACAAACCAGCAGTTTTTAAAACATTAGTTTTTAATTTTTGTTTTTTTATAATTCTATCACTATATTCTTTTAATAATACTTGCGACAAAGCTGCGGTTATAAATGCAATTGGAACAGCAAGTATTTGACGACTTAAATCAAAGTAACCAGCAGTGTCGTGGTCAAAATATTTATTAATTAGAAAAATTGGCAGTAATATACTCGCTGTATTAAGTAATGCTGGTAATGCCTGATATTTAGGAAAAGCTCGATAACGCTTTAATGAGAATTTAATGTGATTTGCTGTTATGCCTTTAAATGTAAAACCATTTTTAGATGCTTGCTTAATGCCGGAAAGAATATTTACAATATTTCCTATTATATCACCAAATACTAAACCTTTATTAATTGCAAGAAAACCAAACCCAGATTGTGTTGTCCCCTCGAAACCTCGTCGAAACATTTTGTTGGTAGCGATAGATTTAAAAGCTCCTTTTCTCGTCAGCCAATAATTTATCATTTGGTACGAACTAAATAAAAATGTACTAATTGGTATGAAAAAAATCCAATTCTTATACTTTTCTGGAAACCCAATCAAACTAACTAAACTGTCTTTAAATATTGCAACAATTATAAATATAAGGAGGTTAATTGTCAATGATAACATTACCCCGGCAACTAAAAGACTGTTTGCTGTTTTGTCGTGTTTTGGTAAAACTACTGCAAGGTCATATCTTAATGTTGACAAAATTACGAGTATCCCGACAATGCTCATATAAACTCCAAACGTACCAAAAACCTCAGGTGAGTATTGTCGTCTTAATATTAACTGAAAACCAATAAGCATAAGTTGAGCAATAGCAGTACCTGATATTAAGATAGCTACACTTTTAAATGTTGTGTTCTTTAATACTTTTCTGATTTGCTCAGGTATCATGTTTGGTGACTAAAAATAGTAATATTAAATTTTTGACAAAGTTAAAAAAAATAGAATAGAGAGTGTGATTAAATGAAAATTGTGAGTTTTATTGTTAATTTTGTTTTGTGTAATTCTTAAATATAATCAGGACTTATGTTAGAAGTTTCTTTTCAATCCAAATTTTCAAAAGAAAAAAACTATGTTTTTGATGTATTGTTTAATGAAATACTTGGTATCGATTATCAAGTAACATATCATGAAACCCCAAACTATAAAATAAAATCAGAGAATAAGATTATAACTATTAATGATTCTTTTTTTGCCGCACTTGACGAGGATACAGATTATTATAATAATCGTGATTTAATTCCAGATAAAATTAAATATTTAAAGTCAGATTTATGTGCTGAGGTTGATATCCCTATTTTGTACGGAGATGAGGCTTTTGAAATTGACCATAATAATGCCTCAATTGGTGCAGATATTATTGCGTCTGTGTTTTTTATGCTCTCAAGATGGGAAGAAGTCGCTTGTGTTTGTAAAGATAAATATAATCGACCTGATGAAAATGGAATGCTGGCTGTGAAATTTAATTTCTATCAAAGACCAATCGTAAATGAATATGTTGAGTTTTTGTGGAATCTTTTTAATAAAATTGATTTTAAACTAATTAGAAAAACTAAACAGCCTGTTTTTTATTTAACCCACGATGTTGACTTTTTTTCAAAATATAGTACAATTGGAAAGTATGTTAAATCGGCTGCGGGTGAAATAATTAAGAGACGTAGTATTAAAGGTTTTTTTAAACTAACTTCAGATTATTCTGCTTATCGGTCTAAGAAACAAAAAGACCCGTTTGATACATTTGATTATTTAATGAATATTGCAGAGGCAAAATCAATTAAGGCTCGATTTTATTTTATTCCAGCAAGATATAAAAGAAAAGATTTTGATTACAGTATTTTACAAAATGATGTCAAGAATCAAATATCTGAGATTGTCCAGCGAGGTCATTATATTGGGATTCATCCATCCTTACCAACTTATAATAATGGCAAATTGTTTATGTCAGAATTAGATTTAATTAAGTCTGTATGTAATACAACTATTGATGAGGGTCGGCAACATTTTTTGATGTTTGAAAATCCTTTGACATGGCAAATTTGGGATAAAAATGAGATGAAGATTGATTCAACAATTGGTTTTAGTTCTCATGCTGGTTTTAGAGCTGGTATCTGCCAGGAGTATAGCGTTTATGATGTTGTTTCCAGACGAAAGTTAAAGCTAAAAGAAAGACCTTTAATCTTAATGGATATTGGACTTAGAAGAGAATGTGAAAATCAGCAAGAGTTTTTATCTAAAAGTAAAAATTTGATTGATTTAACTAAAAAGTACTCCGGCGATTTTGTAATGTTATGGCATAACTCAAATTTGAATTACTTGGAATGGGAAAACTGGAGCAAAGTTTATGAAGGAATTGTAGATTATTTTTAGAATTTGATAGTAAATCCAAAGTCTATTTTAAATTCTCATAATACCATTTAATAGCCTCTTTTAATCCTTTATGAACATCATATTGAGGAGCATAACCCAATAAGTTTTGTGCTTTTTCTATTGATGCAAGAGAATCTTTAATGTCGCCTTTTCTTACTGGTCCGTATTCAGGTTTAATATTTGCAATAGTAGAATCGAATATTGTTAATCCTTTAATTAGATCCTGAGTTAGTTCATTTAAACTATTTTGTTCGCCATAAGCAACATTGAATATCGTATTTAATGCTTTTGGATTAGTTGTAGTGGCCGCCAACTCGTTTGCTTGAATAACATTTGCAATATAAGTAAAATCACGTGATTGCGTTCCGTCTCCATGAATAATAGGTGCTTCGTGATTTATAAAAGACTTAATAAATTTTGGAAAAACTGCCGCATAAGCTCCGTCAGGATCTTGATTCTTGCCAAAAACATTAAAATATCTCAATCCAATTGTTTCAATTCCGTAAAGATCACTAAAAACTTTGGCATATAGTTCGTTCACATATTTTGTAACTGCATAAGGAGAAAGAGGATTGCCGATATTATCTTCGGTTTTGGGCAGGTTTTTTGAATCTCCGTAAGTCGAAGAGCTTGCAGCATAAACAAAGCGTTTAACTTTATTATCTCGGGCTGCAGTAAGTATATTAAGAAAACCAGTAATGTTGACGCTATTAGTTGTAATTGGATCGTTAATAGATCTTGGTACAGAACCTAATGCTGCCTGATGCAAAACTATGTCAATTCCGTTACACGCTTTTTGACAAACATTAATATCTCTTATGTCCTCATTTATAAAGGTAAAATTATCGAAAGATAAATATTTTTCAATGTTTTTAAGTTTTCCTGTCGATAAATTATCAAGACAAATTATCGTATTGTTTTGTTTTATTAGCTTTTCAATAATATTGGAACCGATGAAGCCTGCTCCACCAGTTACCAATACTTTTGAGTTTTCAATTATTTTATTGTTTGAATTATTTGGCATAATTTACAGAACGAGTTTCTCTTATTACAGTAATTTTCACTTGTCCTGGATAAGTCATTTCGTCCTGAACTTTCTTTGCAATTTCGTAGCTTAATTTTTCCGATTCTGCATCAGAAATTTTTTCGCTTCCGACAATGACTCTTAATTCTCTACCTGCTTGAATAGCGTATGTTTTAAGAACGCCAGGATAAGATAGGGCTAGAGCTTCAAGTTCTTTTAGACGTTTAATATACGACTCAACAATTTCGCGTCTTGCACCAGGTCTTGCACCAGAAATAGAGTCACAAACTTGTACAATAGGAGAGATAAGACTTGTCATCTCTACTTCGTCGTGGTGAGCTCCGATTGCATTGCAAATTTCAGGTTTCTCTTTAAATTTTTCGGCGAGTTTCATACCATAAATTGCGTGTGGTAATTCTGGTTCTTCGTCCGAGACTTTACCAATATCATGAAGCAAACCAGCACGTTTGGCAAGTTTTGGATTTAATCCTAGTTCGGAAGCCATGAGTGCAGATAAATTTGCAACTTCGCGGGAGTGTTGTAATAAATTTTGACCATAAGATGATCGATATTTCATTTTACCAATCAATCTTATAAGCTCTGGATGCAATCCATGTACACCGAGATCGATAGTAGTACGTTTCCCGACTTCTATAATTTCTTCTTCTATTTGTTTCCGAGTTTTATTGACAACTTCTTCGATTCTTGCTGGGTGAATCCTACCATCTGTTACAAGCTGGTGAAGTGATAATCGGGCAATTTCTCTGCGAACAGGGTCAAAAGCCGATAATAATATTGCTTCGGGAGTGTCATCAACAACAATCTCAACTCCTGTTGCAGCTTCTAATGCACGAATATTACGTCCTTCGCGTCCAATTATACGTCCTTTAAGTTCGTCGCTCTCAATATGAAAAACAGTAACTGCATTTTCAATTGCAGTTTCGGTAGCGACTCTTTGGATTGTCTCCAAAACAATTTTCTTTGCTTCTTTGTTAGCAGTCATTTTTGCTTCTTCAACAATCTCATTAATAAGACCTATTGATTCAGAATGTGCTTTTTCTTGTAATGATTCCAATATCTGTTTTTTAGCCTCATCAGCCGATAAACCTGAAATAGTTTCAAGTTTTGTAATTTGTTCTTGAATCATTTTGTTAAGTTCTTCGTCTCGCCTTTCAACGTGTTCAAGTTGCTTGTCTAGGTTGTCCCTGATTATTTCGACTTCTTTTTTTAGCCTTTGTGCTTCTTCTGCTTTTTGGCTTAGACTTGCTTCTCGTTGTTTTATCCGATTTTCGCCTATCTGAATCTTTTGGTTTCTTTCATTACTTTGCTTTTCGTGTTCTGTCTTTAATTGTAGAAACTTTTCTTTTGCAAGTAAATCTTTCTCTTTTCTTGCAACTTCGGCTTCTGCAATTCCTTCTTCTATTGCTTTTTTCTTCTTCTTTGTTAGTGCTACATCCCACAAAAAGTAAGATAGCACTCCACCACCTATAAAGGCAGCTACTGAAATAATTATCGCTATTGTATCCATAAATTTAATTAATTAAAAAAAATAAAAAAAGCCCGTATTAAATCCTTTAATGTTAAAGAAACCCCTGCATGAACATGGGTGGGACTGCCAGTCAATATCCGATTTCCAATGACCGCCTAAGCGATTTAACTCTGCGAACAGAATTAATTAAGGCCTGTCGTCCAAAAACTGAACTTTGTCCCAATTGTAATAGTGTTGAGTTTCACAACTTTTAAAGAACCAATACGGGCAATATGTTAATTACCTATTATATTTGAAAGAACGTTTACTCTTTACTTAACACTTCTTCAAGTGAAAAGTTCATTTTCTTTATTTCGTTAATAATGGGCGATATATCTTCTTTTGCTTCGTTTTCCATCATTTTAACCACAAATGTCATAACTGTCATTGCAAGGTAATCTTGTTCATCTTTGTTTTTAAATCCTTGCTTTTTGTATGCCAATATTGAGTCGTTAATTGATTGCGAAGCTTTTCTTACCAACTCCTCCCGCTTGCTATCTCCTCGTTTTATGCTGAT
>JAQVPT010000143.1 GCA_028701945.1 Bacteroidales bacterium | reverse complement strand
GAGAACCGAGAACCGAGAACTGAGAACCGAGAACTGAGAACTGAGAACTGAGAACTGAGAACTGAGAACCGAGAACCGTATAAAACCTTTTTTTTAATATTTGCAGTAAATCCAATATTTTTTCTCATTTTTGTAAAAAAAATATATGCATAAATCAGGTTTTGTAAATATTGTCGGAAATCCTAATGTTGGAAAGTCAACTTTAATGAATGAATTGGTTGGAGAACGCATTTCAATTATTACGAATAAATCTCAAACTACTCGTCATCGAATTTTAGGAATCGTGAGTGGCGATGATTTTCAGATTGTTTATAGCGATACGCCAGGAATTATTAAGCCTCATTACAAACTACAGGAAAAAATGATGGGTTTTGTAGTATCCTCATTTGAAGATGCCGACATCTTTCTTTACGTTACCGATGTGGTAGAGACTCCCGATAAAAATATGGAATATATCGAGAAATTAAAAAACTCGAAGGTGCCTGTTTTGTGTTTGATAAATAAAATTGACCTTGTACAACCTGACAAATTAAAAGAGTTTGAAGATTATTGGAAAGAAAGCCTTCCTAACGCTGAAGTCTATCTTATATCGGCATTGCATAAAACAAATATAGATGTAGTTTTTGAACGTATTTTTAGTCTTTTACCCGAAGGTCCTGCATGGTTTCCTAAGGACCAGCTTACCGATAAAACCGAGAGATTTATTGTTTCGGAAATTATGCGTGAAAAAATTCTTAAAAACTACCAAAAAGAGGTTCCTTATGCTTGCGAAGTTGTTGTTGAAGAATTTAAGGAAGAAGTAAAAATTATCAGAATAAAAGTTGTGATAGTTGTCGAAAGACCAAGTCAAAAAGGTATCGTTATCGGACATAAAGGGAGTGCTTTAAAACGTGTCGCAACTCATGCACGCGAAGATATGGAAGTATTCTTTGGTAAGAAAGTCTTTATTGAGGTTTTCGTTAAAGTCAAAAAGGATTGGAGGGATAGTGACTTTAATTTGAGAGATTTTGGATATGTTTAGTGTCAGCAAGACAACACCGATAACCGTATTACGCTCATTCTGAAAAACAGTTGTTCCTGCTATGCAGACACCGTCTATCGTTCCAATACAACTTTGATTTATCGGAGCACAAATCTCAGCAGACCCCTCTCATAAACACCTCATTATCTATTATTTAAATCAAAAAACATAACTCATCGTAACAAACGTATTATATGTATAAATACTTGTATTCATGTACTATTTAATCACATCAATACAATATTTTATTTTAATTTTGCATGCTTAACAAAAAAAGTTTTAATAAATTAATAAAAATTATGACAAAAATTAAATTTACATTATTCTTGTTAGCCTTATTTATGATAGGGTGGTCAGCAAATGCACAAAATGTTACAATAGGTGAGAATACTATGAATGGAGGTTATGGACAAGATGAGGTGCCTGTTAATAGTAGTAGTAATTATTCGTATTCTCAGCAAATATACACCAAGGCACAGATTAATACTGCAGGCCAAATAACCAAAATCAGTTTTTATTATGTTGATGGAACTACCGCCAACAGTAATAATTGGGATATTTATATGGGACATACTGCAAAAACGTCTTTTACAAGTGATTCTGATTGGGTTCCTGTAGGTTCTATGACTCAAGTTTTTAGCGGTAACGTTACTTTTCCTTCTACTGATGGTAATTGGATGGAAATCACCTTAACGACACCATTCACATACAATAATGCAGATAATATTGTGATTGCAGTGAATGAAAAGACACCTGGCAAAGAGGACCCCAATAGTTCTATTAGGTGGGGCAGTTTTTATAGTGCACTTAATACCGTAAATGCTATCGCAAGTGCCAATGTTATTAATCCAGCAACTGCTTTAAACGGTTGGGCCCGTGACGCAACGTCTCAAATTAAATTCTATTTTGCAGAAGCTTGCTCAAGCCCAAGTGGTATAGCAGCTTCAGACATAACACAAAATAGTGCATCTATAAACTGGACTAGTTCAGCATCTTCATGGGAAATTAAATACGGAGAATCTGGATTTGACTTTGCTACAGAAGGTACATCAGATAATATTACTGTTAAACCTTACGCAATATCAGGCTTAACAGCTCAAACAGCTTATGATGTTTACGTTAAAGCAATTTGTGGAGTTGGTGATGAAAGTAGTTGGACTGGACCTTTTACATTTACTACTGCTTGTGGCTCAATAACCACTTTTCCATGGACAGAAAGTTTTGAAGATGTAGTTTTACCTAATTTGCCAGATTGCTGGTCAATGTTTGACGCTGATGGAGCAGGAACAAAATGGGTAAGTTCATCTTCGTTCAGTCATCCTACACCTGGAGGTAAATCGTTATTACATAAACAAGACTCGTGGGATAACAGTCAAGAAGGTTGGTTATTTACTCCAGCTTTTCAATTACCTACTACTGATGATTTAAAACTCTCTTTTTGGTCTTACAATGTGTATGAGGACTACAAGAAAAATAGTGTCTTGATTTCTACTTCTGGAACTGAAATTGCCGATTTTGAAGAAGTATGGACTACAGAATCAGTTACAGAAAACTGGGTAGAAACAAATATTATTTTATCTGCATATTCAGGACAAACAGTATATTTTGCTTTCAAATTTGAGGGGAATAATAATAGTACTCATTATTGGCATATCGACGACCTTTCAATAAAAGGAGTATCAAACGAAAAAGAAATATTAACATTTGCTTATGGCTCACAAACAGGACCTGCAACTTTTGATAATGTCAATCATAATATTGATTTAGAAGTTTCGTTTATTACTGACATAACTAATCTAGAACCCACAATTACTATTTCTGAATATGCAACTATTAGTCCTGCAATTGGTGAAGGACTAGACTTCACAAATTCAGTTGCTACTCCTATTATTTATACAGTTACTGCTGAAGATGGAACTACTCAAGCGTATGCAGTTACAATAAGAAAGGCAAGTGGTGCAAGTGATCAAAAAGACATCACAGCTTTTACACTACTTCAACAAACAGGTGAGGCCACAATTGGAGCAAACACTGTTGATATTGAAGTTAATTGGCAAGCTAATATAACAAGTTTAATCCCAACAATTACAATTTCTGCCTTAGCTACAATCAATCCTTTGTCAGGTGTTGAAAAAGATTTCTCTTTACCAGTAGAATATATAGTTACAGCTCAAAACAGTACGACTAAAACCTATACCGTAAATGTTACTGTAGGTCCCACTCCTTTGGGTGCTAATTGTTCAAATCCTTTCCTTGTAAATATACCTGCTGGGCTTCCTTATGAAGATCTTACTCAAACTAATTGTGGTTTAGGAAACGTTTATAACATTTCAGGAATGCCTAATGGAGAAGATGCAATCTACGAAATTAACGTAACTGCTGACACCTATGTTAAAATGACTTTAGATCCTAAAACATCTTATGGTGCTTCAATTGCATTGTTTAATGAATGTCCTCCTACAACAGCAAACTTAGTAGCTGAAGCAACAAATGGAACAGGTAATTTAAAAATT
This sequence comes from Bacteroidales bacterium, assembly GCA_028701945.1. Lineage (GTDB taxonomy): Bacteria > Bacteroidota > Bacteroidia > Bacteroidales > ML635J-15 > Bact-19. Next base: position 5,204 of record JAQVPT010000143.1, on the reverse strand, counting down.
ATTGAAACTGCACTTGACGCTGGTACTACATATTATGCTATGATTAAAAGCTCAAACGATTGCATGACAGAATATGATTTTACAATCGAAGAGATGTGTGCTGCTCCAACTAATATAGAAGTTTCAGATATTACAGCTACCACTGCTAACATTCAATGGACTGCTGGTGGATTTGAAACTGAATGGACTATCAAAGTTTCTACCACAGAATTAACTGATCCTTCTACTGGAACTGGAGATGTAGTAAGCAGCACTATTGTTTCTACAACACCTTCTTATTCATTAACTCTTATAGAGTCCGAAATAGACTACTATGTTTATATTAAGGCTAATTGTAACTCCGACTGGACAGAGTATATGTTTACCACATGTCCTGTTCCTACAGATTTAACAACAACAAATATTGGAGAAAATTCCGCTACATTAACATGGAACGAACTAGGACTTAATAGTTGGTTAATCAAAGTTTCTACTACTCCACTTACAACACCTGCTACACAAAATGGTAATGTACAAAACAACACTGAAGTCAATGGTGCTGTCGGAACCTATGCATTATCAGAATTAGATGCTAATACTACTTATTATTGGTATGTTAAATCTGCTTGCGGATCAGAATGGTCAGATGAAGAAATGTTTACTACTAGTTGTGGTGCTGCAAGCATACCTTATTCTCTAGATTTTGAATCTATAGATGATATGACTCTTTTACCGTCATGTACTTCAATTCAAAATGCTGGCGACGGAAGCAATTGGTTCATATACAACAATCCAGGTAATGGATTTCTAAACAAAACACTTTATTACAATTACAACCCATCAAATGATGCCAATGCTTGGTTTTATACACAAGGAATTGAGCTTGCAGCTGGAACTTTATACCGTCTTACTTTCAGTTATGGAACTCCAGCCACAAGTTATACTGAAAGCCTTAAAGTTTCTTATGGAACAAGTGCTGTAAATACAGATATGACAAACGAGATTGTTAATTATTCTTCTGTTTCTACAGCTGGCACTCCAAATATATCAACAAGTGATTTTACTCCTAGCGTATCAGGAATATATTACTTAGGATTTAACTGCTATTCTGTTGCTAATCAAAACGTCCTTTATGTGGATGATATTTTACTTGAAATGAGTGCGTCATGCGTTGAACCAACTGCGTTAACTGCAACTGAAATCACAACATCAAGTGCTACAATTTCATGGACAGCATCTGCATCGGCTCCTGCTAATGGTTACGAATATTATGTTTCAACAAATACAACATCACCAACTGGTACAACTACTGCTACTGGGACTACTGAAGCAGCTACTATAACTGCAAACTTATCATCACTTTCTGCAAATACTACTTATTCCTTCTGGGTACGTTCAAATTGTGACGGAACAGATTTTTCCAATTGGTCTATTCGAGGTGAATTTACTACCGATTGTGAAGTTATATCTACATTCCCACATATAGAAGAATTTGAAAACGGTGTACCTCCTGCATGCTGGAATGAGTTTAGAACTCCATCTTCAACTTATGGTTGGGAAACTAATGCGAATGGAGTTACAGGAAATTGCACTAGATTTGAATCATACTGGAATAGTATGGGAAACGAATCTACACTTTCCAGTGTTACATTTGACATAACAAGTTTAACATCACCAATTTTAAAGTTTGATTACAAAAACCCTAATGGTGGTAATTTTAATGTACTTCTTTCTACAGATGGTGGTAATACATACACAAATACTTTAGCATCAGAATTAGTCAATCAATTAAATTGGACAACTGTTACCTATGATTTAACATCTTATAGCGGAACAAATGTAAAAATTGCATTAGTCGGAATTAGCAATTTGGGTATTAGTGCTGGTGATGCATATATTTATGTTGACAATTTTACAATTCTTGAAATGCCTGTTAATGTTGATGATATTACTGTCGAAGGTATAGGAATTTATCCAAATCCAAATAACGGTGAATTTACAATTAACTTCAGCAATATCGAAGGTGATGTAACATATCAAATTTACGACACTAAAGGAAGTATTATTCTAAGCAAAAACATAAATACTAATGGAAACACAGTTGAAGATGTTTCTGTTACACTTTTTCCTGGTGTTTACTATGTAAAAATTATCACCGAAACTCAAACTGTAGTTCAAAAACTTGTTATTGAATAATAAGTAAATTATATCTTAAAAAAGAGGCTATTTAAAAAAATAAGCCTCTTTTTTTTTGTTTAAAGTAAATACTCTCTCTGATGCAGTAATCATTCTGTCGGTAATCTATGGTCGGTAATCAGACATTAACTGACTAACCGATCAACAGCATCATAAAATCTCAAAAATAAACTTTATAAAAAATAAAAAAAAAACTACTGCTATATATAATATATTACGTATTTTTATAATTAAATTATATTTGAAAAATAACTTAAATTTTCAAATCCATGAAAAAAATTATATTTATCCTAGTTGCAGTTGTAATTGCATCTATGAGTTTTGGACAAAATAGTTTTATTGACAAAAAAAGTAAAACTAATTTTAAAACTAGTGCTTTAACCTCAAATAAACCGTTTAAAGAATCAAGCACAAACAAAACGTTTGCAAAATCAACTAAAGAAGTTGGTGCAACTATTTTCTCAAGTAACTTTTCAAATCCTGCTCAATGGACAATAGACAATGAGGCCGGAAATTCAGACAACTGGGTTATTGGTACCACTGGTCCTTCTATTCCTAGTTATATGCTTCCGATTGAATCAACAACAGCTGCTAATGGCTTTGCTTTATTTGATTCAGATTTTTTGTGTAGTGGAAATCAAAATGCAAATTTAACTACAGCTGCATCTTTTGATTGCTCGGAATACCCAACAGTTCATCTTAAATTTGAAACTTTCTACAAAAAACATCAAGAAAATGGAATTTTCGTACAAGTCAGTAATAACGGCACTGATTGGTCAAATTTTCAAATATTTGCTGAATACACTCAAGGTAATCAATCAGAAAACCCTACCACTCTTGACATAGACATTTCAAGTGCTGCTAGCAATGAGGCAACTGTATGGATACGATTTAAGTATTTAAGCATATCCAATGGTTGTGATTATGCTTGGATGATTGATGATGTTATTGTCTATGAAGCAGTAGAAACAATATCAACATTCCCATTTATCGAAACTTTCGAAGACGACTCTCCTACAAGAGGAACTTGGACACAAATACAAGAAGCAGGAACTGGAAGTTGGACTTTTGCCACAGGAGCTGGAAGTGGCTCTATCACATCTGCTTATGAAGGAAATTTGAATGCAAAATTTACAGCATCCGATAATAATAATATTACCAAATTGGTTTCTCCTCTTATGGATCTGACAGAACTAACTAACCCTCAACTTGTTTTTTGGTATGGACAAGGAAATTGGGGTACTCAAAACGAACTTAAAATTTATTATAAAACTGATGCTACTGGATCGTGGGTCGAATTTGCACATTATACTGATGACGTAAATGTATGGACTAAAGAATTGCTTTCATTACCGAGCCCATCAAGCACCTATCAAATTGCGTTTGAAGGAATAGATAATTATGGATTCGCTAATGTTCTCGACAATATCACAGTTCGCGAAACAGCTACAAATATTGTTTATTGGTGTAACTTACAGCAACCAGGTACAGCAACAATACTTAATACGGAAACATTTGATGCTTATGCACAAGTTTGGGAAGACGGAGTTACAGATGCTGATGCATATGCTGCAGGTACAGGAATCGAATGTTGGATTGGGTACAGCGATACAAATACAAACCCTTCAACTTGGACAAATTGGATAGCAGCAACATACAATCAAGATGTGGAAGTAAAAGATGAATTTATTGCTACTTTAGGAACATTTAATAGCGGAACATATTATTACGCAAGTAGATTCAGGTATCAAGAGGGACCTTACTCTTATGGTGGATACACATCAACAGGTGGCGGAGAATGGAACGGAACAACTAATGTCTCAGGAGTTCTAACAGTAAATTCAACTTTAGGTGGCGATTGTTCAAATCCTTTTGTTGTTAATATTCCAGCAGACCTTCCCTACGCAGACCTTGCACAAACTAATTGCGGATTAGGTTATAATTATAACAACACAAGTATTTCTGACCCAAATTATGACGACGGAGAAGATGCAATATATCAACTCATACTTACATCTGATGCAATCATTAGAATAGCTTTAAATCCTAAAACAACATTATATACTTCTATCTCTCTTTTTAACGATTGTCCTGATACAGGAATACTATTAGATGAATTTTATGATTCTTACAATATCTGGAGAGAAATTGAAATTAGTTTACCAGCCGGCACTTATTATGTAATGATTGACACTTGGGCATCACCAGATTGTATTCCAGATTACGACCTGATGATAGAAGCAGTATGTATTACACCTTCTGGAATTGAAGAAATAAATCTTACTCAAACATCAACCGATTTACAATGGACTGCTGGCAATTTGGAGACAAGTTGGAACATAAAAGTAAACGAATCTAATCCAATTGACCCTAGTTTTGAACTTGGAAATATTGTAGCAAATGCTGAAGTTTTCGATAATCCTACATTCTCAATTGAAACTGGATTAACTTTAGATACAGATTATTATGTTTACGTTAAAGCTGCATGTGGTTATGAGTGGGTAACATACATGTTCACAACTCCTACCGCTTGTCCTGTTCCTACAGGTTTAACAGCAACAGTCATTAATGCAAATAATGCAACACTCACTTGGAACAAATTAGGAATGAGCGAATGGATAATTAAAGTATCTACAACTTCTTTAAGCGACCCTGAAAACGAAACCGCTGATATAGAGAACAATACAGACATAACAGGTGGTATTGCACAATATAATTTAAGCAATTTAAGTATAGACATTTTTTATTATTGGTATGTTAAATCTGCTTGTGGATCTGATTGGTCTGCAGAAAATGTATTCACAACTGCATGTGATCCATCTTTAATTCCATTTATGGAAGATTTTACAGGAGTTCTTGATGGAGAAATCCCAAATTGCTGGGATAAAAGCCATGAAAATTGGAGTGTTAAAGAAACTTCTCACACTGACGGCACATTTCCTGAACTAGAATTCAATTGGGCTCCAGAAATAATTGGTGATATTGCAATGTTTTTTCCAATAATTGATGCTACCGCAAACTTTAATCTT
>JAQVPT010000142.1 GCA_028701945.1 Bacteroidales bacterium | reverse complement strand
ATCCGAATATAAAGAATGTAAATAAATTTACGGTATGCGGCTCACGGATTGCGGTTCGCGGTTTGTTGACAGTTTATTTGTAAATTCACAGATTACCAAAGACTAAAATCAAATCTATTTGTATGTTTTAAAATGCACTTAGTATAAAATCAAATTATATAAAAATAACACAAAACTACAATTAACATGAGTAGGGCGTTATTTAATTGTAACTTGTCGAATACTATTAAATAAATTACAGCATAATCATATAAAATGAAATTATTACGATTTGCATATTAGTAATCTTGTATATATCTTTGTAATAATTAGTAAAAGTTATGGATAATAAAACAAAATACAGAACTCTTCTCATAAGCATCGGACTAAGCGTGTTTGTTGTTGGTGTTTTCTTTTTGTTATCTTTTTCATTATGATTACTTTTGTGGCTTAAAAGTTTTAGCAACTTTTTTAAACATCCTCAAGTTTTCTTCAAAATTTCCGTAAGTTAATCCAACTAACACGTAATAATTTTGTTCACGAAATAAAATAACTTGATAAATAAGTTCCATCTTAAATAAGTCTTTATTTTTCCCCATTGAGAAAATTTCGTAACCATTCAGATTATTAATACTAATAGCTTTTGGCTCACGTGACATATCATTTACCCATTCAAGAGGATATAAATCAAATAATTTAACACTAAGCGTTTTCTTTTCAGCATCAGAAAGTGGATTTATTGCCGCTTGTTCTCTTATCATAAAAGAAGTTTTATCCTCCGTATTTGACGGAACAAAACCGTCATCTGTATAGGTCATAGAACTTAACATCAAATTACCTTTTTTCAAAACAGTGCCACTAACATCAACAGAAAAGTCGAAACGGTCAAGCATATTAGATTTTAATTCAGCATTGTAAATCACACCGAGTAATACGTCTTTAACATCTTGTTTATGATTATCTGAGGCGGTCGAAAATACCGATGCACTTACAAGATATGACCTATAAACATCGCCAATAACAAGCATTATTCGAGTATAAACTTTATTGTAAGCCGACTGTTTACCCTCAATTAACATGGCATCAAAGCCATTGATTTTGTAAAAAGTTGTTTTATCAACAATTACTCCGCTTTTAAATAAAGATTTTTTGTCAAATCCTAAGAAATTACGGTTAACATCCCCAGGCAATTCTGTTATAACTATGCTGGTGCCAGCAATTTTATGTGAAAAACCGTTATAAGATGTACTTTTAGTAAATCCTTTTGGTAAAGACATCTGAAGCTTCGTTCCAATAACTAACTGATAATTGGCATCAAGATTGTTATTAAGCTCAATGGCTTTTGAATTATATGATTGTGAAAATATTGGACTTGTTAATAAAACTAATAAAAGTACATTTAAAATATTTTTCATAAAAAAATTTTCATAAAGTTAATTAATATGTTTTACTTGCTAAAATATTTTTACACAAATGCAATACTTATGCCATATCACAGACAAATATTAATGTTTTTAGTTGCTTTTATGCTGACTATAAATAGTGTAAATGCAATTAATCCCGACACTTTACCGTGTACTGATAGAGTATATTCAAATTTATTAAAATCTGTTCGCATACACCAATCGGGTTGGGAAGAAAGCTATCCGGTAATGAATTTACACGGAGATAATCCACTGTTTTTTAGTTTTGACCAAATGGACGCACAGCCAATAGACTTTTATTATACGATTATTCATTGCACTCACGATTGGAAACCATCTAAGCTAATGTTTTTTGAATATGCCGAAGGTTTTGAAGAAAATGAAATAAGAGATTATGAAGATTCTCACAACACAATTGTTCCTTATACTCATTTTTCTTTGCAAATACCCAACCGAGATATTAAACCTAAACTATCGGGCAATTATCTGCTGATAATTTATTCTAAAGATGACAATGAACGGATTTTGTGTACAAGGAGATTTATGATTTACGAAAACCTCGTAAGTGTTGAGGGACGCATAAACGAAGCTCCCGAAAGTGATTATCGCAAAAAATATCAAAAACTTGATTTCACAATCAAACATAAATCTTATAATATATCAAATCCCCATAATGATCTTAAGATTGTGGTTTTACAGAACTATCAATGGGACAATGCTATTACGGACATAATTCCTTCATTTCTTGATAATGAATATCTTACTTATGAATGGGATGATAAAATCAATTTTAATTCGGCAAATGAATACAGATATTTTAGCTTTAATAATCTCGAAATATATTCTGAGTTTGTTGAAAACATTGAATTTCGTAAGCCATATTATTATATAAAGCTACAAAAAGGGAAACCAAAGTTTTTTGAGTCTTATAGCTCCGTCGAAGATATTAACGGGCACTATGTTGTAAGCACTAAAAGGTTTGCAAATAATAATAAGCCCGAAATTGAAGCAGAATATGCAATAGTTGATTTTAGTCTTGATTATAACTCGCCAGTCTCCAATGCTGATATTTATATTTTTGGCGAACTTACTGGTTACGAAATTAGTGATGAGTACAAACTAAAATACAATCTTGAGACAAAATCTTACAACAAACTTTTATTTCTAAAACAAGGATATTACAACTACAGATATGTTCTGGTAAGTCATGAAGATGGAGTAAAAAGTGACCATAGTTTTTTTGAAGGTTCGTATCGTGAAACAGAAAACGATTATTTACTATTTGTATATCACAGAGACCCATCAACAACCTATGATAAATTAATAAATTTTACTCAATTTAATAGTAGAAACTAATTATTGTAATCCGGTGAGCCTGTGATACTGTGAGCCAGTGTGCCTGTGTGCCTGTGATTCTTTAATATTCAGATTTGTCGTTATGTGTAAAGTTTCACCACGTTGTTGATGGAGTTAATCTCTCATCCCTTAGCTCATGAGCGTAGCGAATAACCTTTAGCTCATGAGCGTAGCGAATAAGCCCGAGACTTTTTCAAACTTCGAACCACAAACAATATTACAATATTATTCAAATTTATCTTCCTCGCAATCGGAGTATTTTTGATGAAAAATTTCTTCCATATCCTCTTCAAAGAAAAACTTATCACTAAAAGCAGGCTTTAGGTCGCTCATCCATGAGGCTTGCTCATCATATTTTGCAAAGAAAGGCGTAGCTACCCAATCTGGATTTCGTCCTTGAATAAATCTGAGTGCAAAAACCTTTTCGCCATTAATCTCAGCAATACCTGACACCATAACTTTACCCGGTGTACACGACATGCTTGGCCCTCTGACAGTACGACAGATACCACTAACTCGACTATAAGCCTCTCGAAATATGTCGTGTGCTCTATAAATAGGAATTTCAAAATAATCTTTCGCCCCAGTGTCTCTTGCCATAAACATATAGTACGGAATACAATTAAGATTTACTTGTTTACGCCACATTTCTACCCAAATATCTGGATTATCGTTGATATGTTTAAAAATAGGTGATTGTGTTCTGATTTGTGCCCCAGTCGAAAGTATAGCTTTAATTGAATCTTTGACCGCATCTGTGCTTAGTTCAACTGGATGGCTAAAATGTGCCATAAAAGCGAGATTTATACCCTTATCAACTATCATTTTAAACAAACTTAGCATTTCTTTAGAGTCTGGTGCATGAGTGTAACGATAAGGCCAAAAAGATAAGGATTTTGTTCCTATTCTGATAGTTTGAATATTGGTTTTATCTATTACTTTCAAAATTGGGTCAATGTACTTTTTAAATACTTTATAACTAATTGTCATAGGGTCCCCACCAGTAAACAACAAGTCTGTAACCTCATGATGTTTTTGCAGATATTTAGCAAGTTCACGAGACTCATTACTTGCAAACTTCATATTTTTTTCTCCAACAAACTGTGGCCACCTAAAACAAAAAGTACAATACGCATGACATGTTTGTCCCGAACTTGGAAAGAACAAAACGGTCTCACGATATTTATGCTGAACACCATGCATCAACTCGTTATTAAATATAGGTACATTTAAACATTTTTGACCAGCAGGATGCGGATTTAACTCTATTCGTATATTATTACATATTTTTGATAACTCATCGTCGGAAATATTATCTTTTAAAGCTTTTTCAACTTGATTGTAATGTTCTTCTTTAAGCATTTCCTTTTGTGGAAACGTTAAATGATAAATCGGATCATTCTGATAATCATTCCAGTTAATTAACTCTTCGATGACGTAATTATTTGTTTTGAATGGTAATACATTTCCCACAACCTGAATTGCATTAAAATCTGCATCCGATAAGACTGATAATTGTTTAATTGTCTTATAATTTCTCAAAGTGTATGATTTGTATTTTTGTTTTGTCATATGTTGTTATTTGTTTTACGAAAAAAGGAATGCAAAATTAACAAAAATGTCTGTTTACTAAATTTATTGTTTACTAAATATACAAAACAATATTTAAGTTTTGCAATTCTTGGTTGCGATCTTTTTAAATTCACAAAAAATACTATAAAAAGACGAAGTAATTAACTAATTCACCAGAACGAATATTGTGGAAGGAACAAGATGTCTCATATGCTTAAATATACTAAACCTAATAGCTTACAACGACAAGAAACTTATTCTTGTCTTGTATTAAATTTTTCAGTATCTTTATAGTTAGGATTTTATACCAAATAAGCTATGAAAAAAATTATATTCTATTACACTTTATTTATAATAGCCTCGACAGTGTTCGCAATAGATTTAAAAGCACAATCAGAATTTATTGAAAACAAAGGACAATGGAATAATAATGTCCGTTACAAATTAAATTTGCATAATGGAGCACTGTTTTTAGAAGATAATTGCATTACTTATAATTTTACACATCCTGATGAAATGAAACATTCACACGCTCATCATGGAGCAGAAGGTTCGCCAAAACCCACTGTAAGAAATGCACATGCTTATAAAATGAACTTTATTAACTCGCTTGAAAACCCTGAAATTACAGTAAAAAACACAAGTAAAGATTATAATAATTATTATATAGGAAATGACCAATCAAAATGGGCTTCACAAGTGCGAAAACATGAAAGTGTAAGCTTTCTTAATGTTTATGATGGCATTGACATAGACTTTTATGCTCAAAACAATAGCATGAAATATAATATAATTCTTAAACCAGGTGCAAAAACAACAGACGTTATCTTTGAATATGAAGGAGTTGACCATATTTCGATTGAGAATGGTAATTTAATTATTTCAACAAGCGTAAATACAGTAACTGAACTAAAACCTTATTCTTTTCAAATCCTCGATGGCGATACGGTTGAAATTTCATGCAAATATGTATTAAAGCGAAATCGCTTAAGTTTTGAAATAATAGATACTTATGACAAGACTAAAGATTTGATTATTGACCCATCGCTAGTTTTTTCGACATATTCTGGTTCAACCTCAGACAATTGGGGATTTACTGCGACTTACGATTATGCAGACAACGTTTACTCGGGAGGAATTGTGTTTGATATAGGATACCCTACAAGCACAGGAGCATATCAAATGGATTTTGCTGGTGGCACGCCTCCGATTCCTGGCAGTTGGTACTATGGAGTAGGCTGCGATATTGGCATAATCAAATACAATGAAGACGGCACTCAAAAGCTCTATGCAACCTATCTTGGTGGCACAGGAGGACAGGAAATGCCACACAGTCTTGTGGTAACTGAAAGTAATGATCTATTGATAATGGGGACAACTGGTTCTCCCGATTTTCCAGTTTCATCAAATGCGTTTCAATCAAATTTTGGTGGTGGCACATCAATTGTTTACGATAATGTTATTGGTTTCGATGATGGAGTCGATATATTTGTTACTAAAATCAGTGCAGACGGTTCCCAAATGATAGGAAGCACATACGTTGGAGGAAGTAGTAATGACGGTCTAAATTATCAACTACATTTTAACCATCCGAATCCTATCACAGGAATAAATCATGTTGCAATGCATGGAAACGACTCACTTTATTATAACTATGGCGATGGTGCGAGAGGCGAAATTATGGTCGATAATAAAGGAATGGTTTACGTCGGAACAAATACTTTTTCAAACGATTTTCCTGCAGGAATAAACCCTGGGTTTCAACCCACAAATGGAGGGCAACAAGATGGAATCGTATTTAAATTAAATCAAGATTTGTCGCAAATGTTATGGTCTAGCTATATGGGAGGTACAGAGGATGACGCAATTTTTAGTCTATCGCTAACCGAAGATGGACATGTTATTGTTGCTGGTGGAGCAGTCTCAGATAATTTTCCCGTAACCGCAGGAGCATATAATACAATGCACAATGGAGGAACTACTGACGCTTTTGTGGCAATAATAAATACAAACGGGAATCAATTATTAGCATCTACTTTTTTTGGATCAAATACTTATGACAATGCTTTTTTTGTAAGAACCGACAGACATAATAGTATCTTTATATGTGGACAAACAAAAGCTAGCGGAACAACACTTATCCAAAATGCGGCTTACTCTGTACCTAATAGTGGACAGTTTATTACAAAATTTAATTACAACCTAAGTAATGTTGTTTGGTCAACTGTTTTTGGAAATGGGAATGGACGCCCAAATATTTCTATAACAGCATTTGCAGTAGATGTTTGCGACAGAGTATATTTGTCGGGATGGGGACGTGAATGGGCTCAAAATTATTTGAATGCTCAAGGGGATTATTATACTTGGTCTGACCAATTCGGAACAAAAGGTTTACCCATAACTTCTGACGCAATACAAACCGTAACCGATGGACAGGATTTTTATGTAATTGTTCTTAATGAGGATGCAAGCAATTTAGAATATGCTAGTTTTTTTGGAGAATTGCACTATGCAACCTGTTCGTATTCAGGACGTGATCACGTGGACGGTGGCACAAGTAGATTTGATAAAAAAGGGAATATTATTCAATCTGTTTGTGCAAGCTGTGGCGGATGCCAAGAGTTTCCAACTGAACCTAACCCAGGAGTATGGTCAACATCGAATAATTCTACAAATTGTAATAATGCTGTCTTTAAAATACAAATAATAGAAAATCTTGCCGAAGCAAACTTTGACCCTATCCCAATTGGCTGTGCTCCTTATCAAGTTCAGTTTAATAATAATTCACAAGGCACAACTTTTCAGTGGAATTTTGGTGATGGCTCGCCAACATCTAATGCATTAAATCCTAACCATAATTATAGTCAAGGTGGTGAATATACTGTCAGTTTAATTGTTGGAGATCCCGAAAGTTGTAATTTTTATGACACAATTGTACGCGTTATTAATGTAATTGAACCAGGACAAACATATTTACCCGATATCGAAATCTGCCCAAACGAAAACACGATCTTGGGCCCCTCAGGTATGTACCCTCCAGGAACAACTTTTAATTGGGTCGAAGGGAGCGACCTTAACAATTATAATATTCAAAATCCAGTTGCATCACCTGACGAAACCACCGATTACCTCCTTATAGCAAATGGCGTTTGTGTCGATAGTGCATGGCAACGAGTCGTCATTTACCAACCAGATATTGATATTTTCGTATCAAATGATACGCTTATCTGCGAAGGTGATAATATTGACCTTTTTGCAAGTAGTACCGGAGTTGTAAATACGTGGCAATGGTCGTCCTCACCATCATTTACAAATACATTGTCAAACACAACAAATTTATCGGTTGCACCTTCCACAAATACTACCTATTATGTAAGAGCAAAAGAAACAGTTTGCAATACCTTTGTAACCGAACAAGTCACAGTTAGTATTCATCAATTTAATTATTATTTAAACCCCGAACATATTATTTGTCCAGGAAGCACAACAAATCTCACTTTAACAAACCAAAATTCAACTGACCAGCTTTCGTATATTTGGTCTCCGGCTGCTCAAATATTAAGTGGCGCAAATTCAAACTCACCTCTTGTAGGACCAAGTTCTACAACAACTTTTTATGTTACAATAACAAATCAAATAGGTTGCGTAACTAACAATCAGGTTTTAGTTACAATTGATAATCTAATGTTTAATTCGCCTTCTGTTACTCATAATCTTTGCTTTGGAGATTGTGCTGGAGGCATCAACATTTCAGCAACAGGTATTGCTCCATATTCGTATGATTGGAATAATGGCTCAGATGGAAATCAAATATCTGATTTGTGTGCTGGAATATATACTGTTACAGTAGTTGATAATCTTGGCTGCACTGCTGAATCGGAAATTGTAATCAACCAACCTCCAGAATTATTAGCAAATTTCACAAATGTAGTTATACCCGAATGTGATGGAGTAGGTTATGGCTCTGCAACAGTTAATACTAATGGCGGAACACCTCCTTACACATATCAATGGGCGTTCGGAGGCACACAAGCATTCAATCATTCTTGTCTTATTGGAAACAATGTTGTAACCATTACAGACGCTAACAATTGTAAAAGTATTATAAGTGTTGATATGCCGTCACCTGGAACTTTGGTTTCAACGCTTGCAGGTTATTCTATGATAAATTGTTATGGTCAATGCAACGGAAGTGCTACTGTCGCAGCCGATCTTGGTACGCCTCCTTATACATATAACTGGTCGAATGGAGAACATACTCCAGAAATACAAAATCTCTGCGTAGGTTCTTATACTGTTACGGTTCTTGATGTCGATAATTGCGTTTCGCATAAATATATTTTCATAAACCAACCCGACACTCTAATTACACAGGCATCGATAACACATGAAATTCTTTGCTATGGAGAAAATGGGGATATAATGCTACAGACCTCTGGTGGCAC
>JAQVPT010000141.1 GCA_028701945.1 Bacteroidales bacterium | reverse complement strand
ATCCGTTTTAAAGATGATGCCCAAAAATGGAGTAGTACTTTGAGTCAGTTTTTTTATAAAATGCCTGCACAAACGGCAGAAAGTCACGATTTGTTAGCTTACGAATATTGGTTTGATGACGATTATGAAAATGCAATTACAGTAAATACTCCAGTCCAGCAGCAAGTAGCTATTAACGAGTTAATTAGTGCTGAGTTATTGACAAATGGTATTCATGTTTTTAATATCCGTTTTAAAGATGATGCCCAAAAATGGAGTAGTACTTTGAGTCAGTTTTTTTATAAAATGCCTGCACAAACGGCAGAAAGTCACGATTTGTTAGCTTACGAATATTGGTTTGATGACGATTATGTAAACGCAATTACGGTAAATACTCCAATCCAGCAGCAAGTAGCTATTAACGAGTTAATTAGTTCTGAGTTGTTGACAAATGGTATTCATGTTTTTAATATCCGTTTTAAAGATGATGCCCAAAAATGGAGTAGTACTTTGAGCCAGTTTTTTTATAAAATGCCTGCACAAGCTGTAACCAATAATTTGATTACTAATTATCGGTATTGGGTAGATGATGATTTTGCAGATGTTGTAAATATTACCTTACAAAATCCAGTTTCTCAGTTTAATCTTATCGATAATCTTGATTTTACTCAAATCTCTAAGGGAGAACACACAATAAATTTCCAATTTAAAGATAGTTTGAGTTTGTGGAGCTCTGTTACAACCGATACTATTACAAAGATGTCTTTACCAATTTCTGATTTTTCTTATACTGCCATTGTTGATTGTGATTCTACAATAATAAATTATACAGATTTAAGTATTGATGGCGATACTTATTTGTGGGATTTTGGTGATGGAGCTACTGATACTATTGCTAATCCGACTCACACATATTATTTACCAGGTTGGTATGATGTAAGTTTGACTATTGTCGATACATTAACATTCGTAGAAAGCACTAAACAAATACCTGTGCTAATTACTGGGCATACGTCAAATTCGTTTGCGGTAGAAAATTGTGACAGCTATACTTCGCCAAGTGGCAATTATACTTTTAGCACAAGTGGCATTTATAACGATACTATTCCTAATCAATGGGCTTGCGATAGCGTTCTGACAATTGATGTTACGATTTATTATTCTACTCCAACTATTGATATAATTACCGCTTGCGATACCTATACATGGATAGATGGAAATACTTATACAGAAAGCAACAATACTGCAACTTATTTGCTTACAAATGTACATGGTTGTGATAGTGTAGTAAGTTTAGATCTGACAATTAATTACAGTAATAGTGTAACTGACCAAATTACCGCTTGCGATACTTACGCATGGATAGATGGAAATACTTATACTGAAAGTAATAATACTGCAACTTATTTGCTTACTAACGTGCATGGCTGTGATAGTTTAGTAAGTTTGGATTTAATAATTAATTACAGTAATACAGGAATTGATGAAATTACCGCTTGCGACACTTATACATGGATAGACGGCAATACTTATACTGAAAGCAATAATACAGCAACTTATTTGCTTAATAACGTGCATGGCTGTGATAGTTTAGTAAGTTTAGATTTAACAATTAATTATAGCGATGCAGTAACAGATGAAATTATTGCTTGCGACAGCTATATTTGGATAGACGGAAATTCTTATACAGAGAATAATAACACTGCAACTCACACGCTTGCTAATTCATTCGCTTGTGATTCAATCATTACATTAAATCTTACAATTAATCAAACGCCAGATACGAGTGTTACTCAGGACGGAATAACTTTAACTGCAAACGCATCTGGAGTAACTTATCAGTGGTTAGATTGCGATAATAATTTGGAACCTCTCGTAGGCGAAACTAGTCAAAGTTTTACTGCCACAGTTGATGGGAGTTATGCAGTAGAAGTCTCTGAAAATGATTGTATTGGCACATCAAGTTGTTATACAGTTACTTTGGAAGGGATTTTTCAAAATACTTATGAGACTGAAATACTCGTTTATCCTAATCCTACAAATGGCAGGCTAAGCGTCGAATTAGGGCATGTGTATCCTGAAACAACTGTAACAATTTATGATATTAATGGAAAATTAATCAATAAGTTTCTTTTTAAAAACGAAAGCATTTTAGAACTTTATATCAATGAAATTAGCGGAACATATCTAATTGATTTACAATCGGGTAATCATAAAACTTTAATGAAAGTAGTAAAGCATTAAAGTTATCAGATTTAGTAATGAAGATGTTTTAGGCAAAATTGAAGAAGTAAGAATTAAAATCGAACAAGAGTGTAAAAAACTTTTAGTGATTTAAAACCTTCCTGCGTTTTTTTATTTTTAGAGGTAGCCCTCCCCTACGAGGGGTCGGGGGTAGTGATGGCCAAAAATAAACCTGCTATTAATCTACGTATTTCCCGTTCTTGGGTTGCAAGCCACCTGTTAAAAGCATTATACCATCAATTATCCAGCCTATACCACAAAGTCCCCCTGTAAGTAAATATAAAATACCCATGCCTATATGTCCTAAATAAAACCTGTGAATGCCTATGCCACCAAGGAAAAACCATAGTATTATTGCAACTATAAAATTTTTATCATTTGGGTTATCGCTTGTTGATGGACTATTAATATTTATTAAGTTAGTGTTATTTACTTGACTTGTGTTTTTGACTTCTTCATTAAATACTTTCGACGTCCCATTCGCAAATTTAATCATGAAAATTTCGCTTATGTTTTTTGAAAAAGTAGGGCCATTTAGATTGTCACACATAAGATATTTTACTTCTGTTGTGCCAACTTCGATTACTTTTACAGATATGTCATTGCCATTCCTTAAAATAATTACATCACAATCACTATCTTGTTGTTCAGGAGTGTTTCTTATTTTATTTACTGTAAAAATAGGTGTTTTATCAGCCTTGTCCGTTATTATGGAAGCTTCTTTTTCAGATGCTAATAGCAAAGGTTCGTTAAGTTCTTCTGTCTGAGTGTTATTTGTATTGGTGTTTCTTTTAAAAGTCGTAGTTTTTTCTTGCTGTGGATTTGTAATGTTTGACTTTTGTCCAACACGATTTACGTGGTATCCTGGCATGTAATGTCTTCTTTCAATTGTGCAAGACGTTACAAAAATTACGATTAAAAATAATGATACCGATAAAAAAGCAAATGTTTTTTTCATAATTGTAGATTTTGATAATTCGATATTTAAACTTTTTATTTTTATGCTTTTATTATATTTTGTCAAATATACAAAGTTTTTATAAAAAAACGATTTTTATCTTTTTATAAATCTTGGGTATGTTTATAATCTGATAGTTGTCAAGTTGTGATGTTAACCTTTTCCAAATACCAGTTATATTTTAAAAGATTATCTTACTATTGTCAAAAAGCTACAAAATAAAGTAATATAAATTATTGCAATAAAATATAAGTCGTTCTTTTTGTTTTTTACAATAACAAAAATAATATATAATATTGCGGAAATCAATGCAACAGCCGACATAATATCTTTACCTGGATAATCTTTTAGCGTAAAAAAGAGTGCTGTAACAAAAAACATTTTATAATATATTGCAAAAAAGACTTGGAATGGTTCTGTTTTAAAATCTGTGCTGGTAATTCCAAGATAAAATAGAAATCCAATTACATTTAGTAAGACAGGCATGGTTGCTATACTAGTAAATGGAACACCAACTTTAGCAAGCATAACTAAAAGTACAAACACAGAAACAATTAAGCATTCTATTTTGAATTTTGACATGGTTTAAATGTTAAATAACGGTATATGATTTAACAAAAATATGAAAAGTTATCATAAAAGTGCCTGTATTTGTTCGTAAGTTTCCTTAGAATAAAATTCATAGCTTGTTCTTTCAAAACCATCTAAACTGTTTAAGTGATTGTCCATCTGTAATAATATCCCCCTGATTTCATTTTTGCTGAGTTTTGCTATAATTTGTTCAATAACAGCTCTTCTGGATATTTTAGAATCGTTTTTTAAATATATAGTTTCATCGATATAGTCTTTTTTTGATTTTGGAAAGATATCCATAATATTTAATCCAATATCTTCTAATGGAACTTTCTTAACAAAATTGTATGCCTCAGTAAGTGTAATACGAGTGCATGTGCTACAATATGAGTCAAACTCTAAAGTGTCAATTTGCCAAACCTTTTGATTATAAAAATTCCATACAAAAGTTTTACTGTATAGGTTTTTAATATTTTTAATATTTGCACTGTCTGATGCTGAATGATCAGTTTTTGGATTGTTATTCCAACCGGTTATCGGGCTAATATGAAAGAAAAGTATTGAATCAGTAAAAGAGATTTCAATTATTGGAAGTGCTAAAGTATGACCTTTTGTAAGACTTAAATCATTGAGATGCAATACATTCAGTTGTGTCTTATTTTTAAAATTAAAAACATATAAGTCTGTTTTATTGTATATAGTTTTTGATTGTCCGCCATCGGGAAATCTTGCTATACCTTTTGGTTTCTGGAAAGCCTTTTTTGTTATCATAAATGCCACTAAACTTGAATCATTATTACAGTATGCGTCTGGATAAATTTTATAATCAAGACTTACGTATCCCGAGTGGCACGATACCAAGGTAAAGATAAGGGCAATAAAAAAGACCGTACTACTTTTTATTTTTAAATGGGGCATACTACCTATCTAAATATTACTAAATGCAAAGGAAACTACCTTTTCTTTTGCATCTTGATATTCAGGATAATCCTTATAGTCTGGGTTATTGTCTTGAAACTTTTCAATTTCGGAAAAATTACCTCTAAAAAAGTTAGATAAGTCCAACTGGTCAATTATACCATGTTTTTCACAAATAGCTTGCTCGTCTTTTATGTATTGAGCATAATCATCTTTTGCTTCTTCATAGGTTTTGTCTTTAAATTTGTCCCAATACTTTTCCATTAATAATGCTTTTAATTCGTTATTTACTTTACAATATAATTCAACTGTCATTTCTGCTTCCGTGGTTTTGTCAGCTTCTTTTTTTTCTGATTTTTCCTGCGAAGTAGAAGTGGGTTTTTCCGAATTTTGATTGCACGAAATAACTGCTATTGTTAAAATAATAGCTCCTAAAATCAATAAGTTAGTCTTCATTTTTATAAGTTTTTAACTATACAGTTAGATGTCCTACGTAATTCAGCGACGCCGTGATATTTGTCGCTGTTATTTACATCTGCCTGTAGTTTATATTTTGTTAATACGTAGGCTTTCATCGTTATTTAAAATTGTTATATTATCAAGAAATTATTTGATATTGGCTTAATTATATATTGACAAATATATAAAATTTTATTCTACTAAGAGGCTTTCTAAGGGAATTTCTTGAGTTTATTTATTATTTAGTAGTGTTGAAGTGCTAAAAAATGCTTGCTTTAGGCAATTTAAAGAGCAGATTTGATATTTCGCTTTAATTTGGATGGTCTTTTTATTCAGCAATTATCTTTTCATACATTCCGTCGTGATTTTTGTTAAATCCAAGTTTCTCTAAATACTTAATGTAGTCTTTGCTGTTGCCGTCAGCAATAATTTTAGTTATGCCATGATCGATAAATTTATTTTTAAGTCGTAGGTAAATATATCTACCATTTTTAAAGTCACGATACTCTGGGATAACGAAGTCAAGGCTAACCCGTAATGTGTGTTCATTTGTTTTATGTGCAAGGAAAATACCAGCGACTGACATATTCCGTAAAACGAAAAAGCTCATTGTATTATTTTCAGGTTTATAGGTAAAACCAGGGAAGAAAATCTGAATTTCTTTACTGTGAAACGACAAAAATCGTAGTAAATAATGGTTGTTGCTGGTCATTTCAAGTGTTTCGAATTCTTCTTTTTTGGAGTAAATCTTTATGAGATAATATATATCTGCTGCCATAATAAATGCGTTTAAGACCGCAACAGGTATCGCCCCGAATGCAATTCCGTAACCTGTCATAATCGTAGCTCCAACAAGATTAACCCATCTAAATTTTACGATGGAGTTCAGTGTCATGGATATGGCAATAATCAATGATGATATATAGCCAATTATTTGAATAGTTGTAAATTCCATAGTTTTAATATAATGTACAAAGATAATAAAAATAAGATAATTTTTTTTCTACTAAAATATTGGACTAAAGAAAATTGTGTTGTTGTTTTAGCATGTCAGTCTTTTGTGTTTTTTGCTATATTTTCAATAATTATCATTAGTATTGCAATCAGAATGAAGCAACAAACTAAAGCATATTTATTTGCATCATTTGCAGTTCTTTGCTGGTCAACAGTTGGGTCTGCTTTTAAACTTGCTTTGCGAGAGGTAGATTTTGTGAATTTGTTGTTTTGGTCTGTCTTGGTTTCACTTTTGGTTTTTATAGTTTTTATAACTGCTCAAAGGAAATGGAGTCTTCTGTGGAAGCAGAAACCTAAAGATGTTTTAATGTCAGCACTTTTAGGGTTTTTAAATCCGTTTTTTTATTACTTTATTCTTTTTCAGGCTTATGATGTTTTACTTGCTCAAGAAGCACTTACCTTGAATTATCTTTGGCCAGTTGTGTTGGTTTTGCTTTCGATTCCGCTGTTAAAACAAAAGATTGGAATTTGGAGTTTTGTGGCGATATTAATATCTTTTGCAGGTAGTTTCGTTATTGCAACTGGTGGGAATATTCTTGGTTTTCAATTCACAAATCCTTATGGTGTCGCATTAGCTGTTGGAAGCACTGTGATTTGGGCAGTTTTTTGGCTTTTAAATGTGAAAGATAAGCGTAATGAGTCGGTTAAATTACTTATGAACTTCTTTTTTGGATTTTTGCACATTCTGATTTATTGTCTTTCTACCAAAAGCATTGTATTTCCAAAGTTTTATGGCATAATAGGAGTAACGTATGTTGGTGTTTTTGAAATGGGAATTACATTTTTTCTTTGGATGAAAGCATTGTCTTTATCAAAAACTACTGCGAAAATTAGTAATTTAATTTATTTTGCTCCCTTTTTATCTTTAATTATCGTTAGCATTACAATCGGAGAGCAGATTAAAACTGCGACAATTATTGGTTTGGTTCTGATTATTGGTGGGATATTGTTGCAAGGATTAGGCGGATTTCATGAAATTCGCATATTCCTAAAACGAATAATGCAGCGTTTTCCCTTTCATTAAATTTGCTGTTAAGCAGGAATGCACGGGAATAATTTCTAATAAATCACCAATATTAAAATTTTTAATATCAGTTTTTGTAATCTTGATAACTCCATGTTCTTGCGAAAGTGAGATGACTTTTTCGTCAATATCATTGATGTTTTTTCCAATATGTTTAATTGCTTTTCCAAAGACATTATTGCCATCAATTTCAATAAACTCTTTACTAAAATGAACAGCTCCACCATGAATTACTATTTCGTTTCGTTCAAGATTTATATCCACAATTGGGCAAACAACTGTCGCTGCGATGTTTTCTGTTGTGCAAACGCCTTTTTCGAGCATCATCAAATCGTAATAAACAAAATTACCTGATCTAATTTCATCAATATCATCAAAATTGCTCATAATGCTGCAACCTGGCGTGTCTCCAATTGAAATCATAGGATTGTATGATGTGAAATGTGATTTTAGCTCCAACATCTTTGCGTTTGAGTCGTTTGTTGAATTTATAATATCGGCTTTTTTATCTAAGGAATATGTAGAACCATTATGTGTGAGAAAACCTTTAAAAGTAAGGTTTGAACTATCTTTAATTATTTTAATGCAATCTTCAATTTCGTCAAACTTATTCCATAAAATCCCTGAACGATTATAACCTGTATCAATCTCTATCCATGCATTTGCTTTAATTTTGTTGAGTTTTGAAATTATATTTACCGATTGCAGGTTTGAAAATGTTAGTCCTAAAATCGTATTTGAACATAATTTATTTAAGTTTTTTTGCTCACGTATATTTACAGGAAATGCAATTGTAATATCTTTAAAACCAATTTTTCTAAAATCTAAAGCCATATTTACCGACGAAACGGTAATTTTATTAATCCCAAATTCTTTAAATATTTGTGCAGTTTTTTTATTGTCGTGAGTTTTAAAATGTGGACGAAATATGCAAATTGAGGGCAGTTTATCCATCATTGTTTTAATGTTATTTCTAACAATTTTAGAGTTTATTGTTAATGTTGGTGATTTTATTTTTGAGTATTTTAACATGACGATTTTTTTTGTAAAAATACAAAATATAGTATAATATTCATTTAATTCATAATGCTTGCTAAATTTAGTAATGATTATGATGGGTCATAGATGCGGTATAAATCATGATTTGTTCTTTAATAGAGCAAAAAAAATGGTCGAAATTTTCTTTCGACCACTCGTGGCTTTGTCTAAGTTTTTTTATTTTCAGATATTGTTATTATTCAACTATCAATTTAATCACTTCAGTAATTTTATCTGAACTAGTCCTAACGAAGTACAAACCTCTTGAGAATCTCGAAACATCAACGAATATTTGGTCTTCCGCAATAGTCGTAAACACAGTTTTCCCAGACACATCTATAATCTCAATTTTACATTTCGTTTTTGTTTCAATTTTAAGGATATCATTTGCTGGATTAGGATATATGTTTAATAAATTTCCTGCTATTTCGGTTACACCAACAGCTTGATCACTATATCTAACACAAATAAACTCTGAGTTGACAGAAGCGTCATATGCACGTCCAGCTACAATAATTTTCCCATCTGCCTGCAATGCAGCGGCTTCGCCATAATCCTCTAATGCCAGAATATCGGTATGCATTGTTCCTGTTGGAGTGAAACTATTATCAAGCGTG
>JAQVPT010000140.1 GCA_028701945.1 Bacteroidales bacterium | reverse complement strand
CTATTTCCCATGTGTTTTGGTCACAAGTTGCTGTCAGATGTAATATAATTTCCTGTTCGTTATAAAAATTGAAATTCAGATTAAAATTAAAAGCAGGATTAATTGACAATTCCTGTAGAGAGTTTAATGTTCCGACAAGTTCATTTGCGTCAACGATTGTTACATCAGTGTTCTCGCAAGTTATAGAAATGCTTAGATTTGTCATAGCAGTTTCGGTAGCATTGCGTAGTATCAAATTCAAATCAACATTTTCTCCCCATTCTATTGTATTATTGTTAGCAGTGGTAATACTGTGATTTATTATCAATCCTTCGGTAGATATTGGTATGGTTTTTCTATCAATCATTCCTTTGGCATCAGTTACTTTAAAGTTTAAAGAATATGCCAAGATTTCTTCTGTTGGTATGCCTGACAATATTCCGTCTTCTGAAAGTGTAAAAATTTCTGGTACGCTCATTGGCACAAACTCATATCCAAGCGATGTGATATCTTCGACTCCACCACTATTAGGTGTTAAACTGAAATTTGTTAGATTACCAGATGATAAGCCCGAAGTCCACACTACAGTATTTGTTGGTGAACAGTTATGATAATAAATTGTAATTTTTCCGTTACTTTCAATTTTAACTGAAGTATCAATACCTGTTCCTACCCATCTAACAATATAGTAGTTTGGATTTGACGTGTAATATGTAGTGCAAGTCGTATTTGAAAAGAAACCAGCAATGCATTTTCTGTTCATGAAACTTACAGAATTGAAACTTAGATCATTATTATTATTATATGGTAAAGTGTATGTTTCGCCAGAGAAATCAATATATCCTCTGTTACTAAGATAAAACCCAGAATAAGTTTCATCATAGAATTGGAATTCAAAAGGTAGGTTAATATAAGTGCCACTTAAGGCTTGTGTGGATATTGGCAAGGCTGCACTTGTACTCATCTGATAATCGACATCAAACTCCCAGCGATATGGAGGCTTTCCTGTTTGAGCTTGCATTTGTTGTGAGTATTGATGATAAACATTTGCATTAGGGAGAGTATTAGTAGTAATTTCGGGTTTAGCAAATGTAGGTGTGTGTTGTACGCTAACACTTGTTATGCCATTTTGAATTATTTCTTCGTTTTCTTGTGGTGATAAATGCTCAACTGGACTGCCTGAAGAATAGTCAATCACCGAAAAACGTATAATTTCTCCAACTCCTGTGCCGGAAGTATCATTCTCTAAAACTTGAAAAAAGAATTTGCAGGGTGTACCAGGTTCAATAATATTTAAAAATGGAGTAACATCGAGACCAAATTCGATATGTCGTGCAGACTCTAATGACATTAATAAATCTGCGGAATCGCCTTGCATAGCATGTCCAGCTCCTTGATAATCGAAAATCGGAAAGCTCATATAATAGTCAGGTTCACTTGCGGAAATATTTGTGCTAAAACCTGTCATTATTTTTATTCGTTCTCTTTTTGTGTAATAAAGATTTACTTTATACGTCAGCATTGGAGAGTATTCTTTAATAGCATAAAGTACGTTTACGGTATTATTCCAGATTCCTCCTGCATCAGGAGCTAGTGCCAAAGTACGGTACATCATCCAACCATTATAAGGGCTACTATAACCATTACTCATTTTAAAACCTCCAACTTCCCAGTCTCTAACATCAATAATTCCGTCGTTGTTAAGATCAAGATGATTGGTATATTGCCCGTCTCCATTATAGTCCCAGCGTATTGAGTCGTTATATCCTGTTATTGTCATTGCATGACCAGCTCCTGTGTACCAAGATGTAATTACCTTATCACCTTCATGTTCGGTTCCAGCTGGTAATGTGGTTCCAGGATTTTGATATTGCGAATAAAAGAATGCCATTCCACCAACATCAGATCCATCAAGATGGTCATTTATCCAGTGTTTTAAAGTAAGTATTCCTTCTTCGTCTGCACAATTAATGCCATAAGCCTTGCTAAGCCGGTTGTGCATTGCTTCGTAATACGCATCGTATCCCGACATAAAACGAGTTCCGCCGCCAAAATTATGCGTGCCTCCATAAACTTCCATGTTGGGATTTCCTACTGCCTTTAATACTAGCAGACTATGAAAGTAACTTGCACCACGGTATCCAAAACCTCCATTTTCCCAATTCCAGGTAAAATGTGTAGGATATTTATTTGCAGTAATGCTGCCGTCAAGTCCTCTAAGTCTGTTTATCTCATAAGCAAATCCATTTGCTACACATGCTACCTGACCGCAGCTTAAATTCGACTGCAAAAACAAACCCGAATAACAGGATTGTGTTGTATTATCGACTTCGTAAGGTGTAGATTTATTTCTATAATTTTTAGGTAATTTTAACTCAGGTAAACTTGCAAGTTCAATTTTTTGCTTGAGGCTTAATTCTGTTTGCATTAGTTCTTCTGGAGCAACGTCTTTTTGAGAATATACTAAGGTGTAAATTGGTAAAAAGACAAGTATAATAACGAGTTTTTTCATTGGATTAAATTAGTTTTTAGCAAATTTTTTAACAGTGCGTTTTCCATCAACATTTATCTCGATAAAATAAATACCTGGAGTAAAATTGGAGGCATTTATAGTGTTTATTCCTGAATTATTTATTGCATTGCTTGCGATGAGGTTTCCATAAATATTATATACGCTTACATAAGCTTGTTTAAAATCAATTTTATTTAAGTCGACATATATAATATCATCTACGGGATTTGGATATATTTTTACATTGATATCTTCAAACCTAATGTTTTTTATACCTGTGGTAAGATCATATTTTACGGTATGTGAAATTTCGTTATTATCTGTAAGTCTTACTCTAAATGGGTGTTGCGATAGACTATTAAGAGAGCCGTACAAAGTCCCATCCTGATTGATTTTTAAACCTTCGGGGATACGATATGGCTTAATTGTAATTAAAGAATTTGGCGGAGGCATGTCATCTAACCAAGCCATAATATTATCGGATTGATGTCCATAGCTAATACCAGAAATATTGGAATAAAGATTCTTTAATATAATAGTTCCGTAAACGAATTCGATAGTCCCGTCAGAAATCAGATTGCAACCAAAGTCAGCTGTTGTCCAAGGAGCTGACCATTTTTCTGAACCTTGCCATCTTATTTTAACAGTATCTTGATTGAACTCATACCAAATTCCATCACCGCTGTTAAAATCATTTGTCAATGTGAATCTAGCTAATGGTGCAATTATTTTTTCGTTAATAAACAAAGGTTGCACATCAAAATTGAACTGTGTCCAAACATTTGTTGAAGCAAAAGGTAGAATATAACCATCGGTATGAATTTTAATTCTATTTGTGGTACTATTCTCAAACGGGAAATCGAATGGTAAATCTAAGATTACGGCATCGTCAAAATTTTCGTTTGGCGTTAGTTTTGTTCCATCAAATTTATCGAATTGTCTCATTGCATTTGTTTGTTCTAGATATGGTAACAACTCCCATTTGTACGGAGCTGTGCCACCTTGGTACTGAATTTCGTACCAAATTGGAGAACTTTCACTTAGTATAGGTAAGTTTTCGGTTAAAATATTTGGAGTATCTAATTCTGAAGCATTAACAACTATACTAGCAACTGTTTGCGAATTATTTATAATAGCGGTTGTTGTATTATGTAAATATCCCGTTACTTCTGTTCCTGAATAATCTAATATTTCGAATTCTACGATATTTCCATCAAAATTATCGTTTGGGTCTGATTCATCAATAACTATAAATATTTTAGCTTGCTTTTGGTCATTAAAATATTCCAATAAAGGAGTAATATCAAGTCCTATTTCGATAGTTTTATCTGCTTCAGTTGTTCCACCCTGCATATATTGATCGCCACCTTGATAATTAAGAATTGGGAAATCTGTAATATATTCCCATGTTTCCGCATCAGTGTCACTGCTAACACCAATTTTTAGTTTTATCCTTTGCCGTGCAGTATATTTTACTTTTATTCTTGCTGTGAGTAATGGAGTATAATCAATAGTTGGTTGAATAATATGGACATAATTGTTTAATATTCCTCCATTTGTGTAAACATCTGCAAAGCATTTATACATTATCCAACAAAACCCATCGCCTTGCCAATCTGGACCATAACTTTCGGCAAGTTTAAAAGCACCTTTTTCGTAATCTTTAACATCAATACTTCCATCATTGTTAAGGTCGATATCGTTTGTATATAAACCATCTCCATTATAATCAAAGCATACATTGTCGTCATAGCCCACAATTGTTCGGCCATGTAGTGCCTCGTCCCCACATTTTGTGATTATATAATCGCCTGCATGGGGAGTGCCCGATTGTAAATAAGCATCTCCACCGTGTGCAATATTGGCGAGAAATGTTCCGGTACCACCATAATACTCTGACCCAAAATTGTCGAATACCCACGATTTTAAACTTGTCAGACCAGCTTGAGTTTTAGTATCTATCTTATAATAATTTTTTATTCTGTTGTGCATTGCTTTGTAATAGTTGTTGTATCCTGTCAACCACATTGCACTATCGCGAAGTATGTCTGCTTGGCTATCTGACATTTTTGGTACTCCTAATTTTTTCATCATCTCCATACTTATGATATAATTATCCCCGTACCAGCCATTGCCTCCGTTGCCATAATTCCATGGAAAATAAACCGAAAATTGATTTTCAGGAGTTGCCGAGCTAATGTTTTTCATTTTGTTGGTTTCATAAGTCATCATATAATATGATGCAGCAACTTGATTACAAGCCCAATGTGTTTGATGATAAATAGGTGGAAAATATACAGTGCTTGATATATCGAAACTCGATGGTAGTGTTTTTTCATAAAAGACAGTCGCTTCATCAGTCAAGCGAATATAATCGTTCTCAATTATATAATCTGTTTGGCTAATAGCGGAAAATCCAAAATATAATAAAAAGAGTATTGTAAATATAAGTTTCATTTAGTAAAATTTAAAATATATTAGTTTAATAAGTAGTTAATGATAATTCTCTCTTGCTTCTAATTTGTATATTAGCAAAGTTAAAGTTTTTTTTCATTAATTTTATTGCAATTTACGGTTTTTTTAATATCAATTATAATATTTTTGTAAGAAATAATACTTATATTACTTGATGGACTATAAACTACTATCAGAATATCAACCAACTGGGGATCAGCCGCAGGCAATTAAAGAGTTGACTAAAGGCATATTTGAAGGTCAAAAACATCAAACTTTGCTTGGCGTTACTGGTAGTGGAAAAACATTTACTATTGCAAATGTAATTCAGAACGTTGATAGACCTGTTTTGATATTAAGTCACAACAAAACGCTTGCTGCACAGCTATATTCCGAATTTAAAGAGTTTTTTCCTGGC
Source organism: Bacteroidales bacterium (assembly GCA_028701945.1). Lineage (GTDB taxonomy): Bacteria > Bacteroidota > Bacteroidia > Bacteroidales > ML635J-15 > Bact-19. The sequence continues at coordinate 3,479 of JAQVPT010000140.1, read as the reverse complement.
AATTCTGTAGAATATTTTGTTTCATATTACGATTATTACCAGCCGGAAGCATATTTACCCGTAACAGATACGTATATTGAAAAAGATTTGTCGATTAATGATGAGATTGAGAAACTTAGATTAAGTACAACAAGTGCTTTGCTTTCTGGAAGACGTGATGTTATTGTAGTTAGTTCTGTTTCATGTATTTATGGTATTGGAAATCCTGATGATTTTCATTCGAATACACTTGAAGTTAGTGTCGGGCAAAATTATGGACGAGATATTTTGCTGCGTCATTTGGTTGATTCTCTGTATTTTCGTTCAGATATTGATTTTAAACGAGGAAGTTTTAGAGTAAAAGGTGATACGGTTGATGTTTTTCTAGCTTACCATGATATTGCTATGAGAATAATTTTTTGGGACGATGAAATTGAAGAAATATATTCTTTTGAACCATTTTCGGGAGACAAAATTGAAACGATTGAGACTGCCAAAATTTATCCAGCAAATATTTTTGTTACCACAAAAGAAAGGATAAAAGAAGCAATAGTTGAGATACAAGACGATATGATGGAGCAAGTTGAGTATTTTAAGAGTATCGGAAAGCCTTTAGAAGCAAAAAGACTGAAAGAACGTGTAGTATTTGACCTTGAAATGATTAGAGAACTTGGTCATTGCAGTGGAATAGAAAATTATTCGAGATATTTTGACGGCAGGAAGCCAGGTACTCGTCCTTTTTGTCTGATTGATTATTTTCCTGATGATTTTATAACCATAATAGACGAAAGTCATGTTACAATTCCTCAAATTGGAGCAATGTATGGTGGAGACAGGTCGCGAAAAGAAAATCTTGTGAATTTTGGGTTTCGATTACCTTCGGCAATTGATAACAGGCCATTAAAGTTTGCAGAGTTTGAAAGTTTGATGAATCAGACAATTTATGTAAGTGCAACTCCTGCCGATTATGAATTGGACAAATCGGAAGGCGTTGTTGTTGAACAAGTTATACGTCCTACTGGACTTTTAGATCCAATAATTGAAGTTAGACCTTCTGAAAATCAGATTGATGATTTAATGCATGAGATAAATATAAGAGCCGAAAAAGATGAAAGAGTGCTTGTTACAACTCTCACAAAGCGTATGGCTGAGGAGCTTACAAAATACCTTACTAAATATAAGGTGCGTTGTAGGTATATTCATTCGGAAGTCATAACGCTTGAGCGTGTGCAAATTTTGTCTGATTTGAGATCTGGGATATTTGATGTTTTGGTTGGTGTTAATCTGTTGCGTGAAGGTCTTGACTTGCCAGAGGTTTCGTTGGTTGCAATAATTGATGCTGATAAAGAGGGTTTTTTACGTTCGGCACGATCTCTTACTCAAACTGCAGGACGAGCTGCAAGACATTTGTCGGGTAAAGTGATAATGTATGCCGATAAAATTACTCGTTCAATGCAAAAAACAATTGACGAAACAAACAGAAGAAGAGAAAAACAAATTGAATACAATAATGAGAATAACATTACTCCGACACAGATTATTAAAGCACAACGAGAGGGAATAGGACAAAAGAAACAAGCAGAACCTCAAAATTATTCAGTGGATGCAGAAATGAGAATAGCTGCTGATCCTGTTATAAAATACATGGATGCAAATGCTTTGGCTAAGGCTATTAAAAATACAAAAAAACAGATGGAATCAGCAGCAGGGAAACTAGATTTTATTGAAGCAGCAAGATATAGAGACGAAATGTACGCTCTTGGAAAATTATTGAAAACAAGGGAATAAGTTCTCGGTTCTCGGTTCTCGGTTCTCGGTTCACTGTTTGTTAATTCCGCAATTTGTTACAATAGTGTGGTTTTCCCAGTTCCTCTACTGCCAATAATGCTGATTTGGCGATTGTTATAATTGATTTGATTAAATTAAATACCTTTTGAATTTAAGAGATGTATTTTCTATTTTTTGGCGAGATTTTCGTAATAATTGTTCCATATTGCTGAATCTTTTAGCAAACACGCATATTTATTGCTCATATGCAAAGCAATTTTACAAATATTCTGCTTTTTACAACAGCATTAACGGTTGATAAGTTCTCAGTTTTGTCATGAAATTTGTTTTCGTAAAAACGAACAAATTTACACGCCAAAACCTTTAAAAAGTTTGCAAAATAATTACAAAATTAAAGGATAGGAATTTTGCACAACTGATTAACCTATCAACCTATCAACTGATAAACTGATCAACCGATCAACTGATAAACCGTTTTCATCTATCTATTATCAAAATTTCGACTCTTCGATTTTGATCTTCTTCATGAAAATTACGTTCTTCGGGAAAACGTTTATATTCTGAACCCAAACCTACATAAGTCATTCGGGTGGCATTTATCCCACCTTCTACAAGATAATTGTAAACTGCTTCAGCACGATTTGCACTTAATTCATTGTTTTTGTTAACATTGTCCCAACCATCTAAGCCGTCATTTTGGCAACAAATATGTCCTTGTATCTCAATTTTAAGTGAAGGATGATTTTGCATTGCTAGAAGTAGTTGTTTTAATGGCATCTCCGACTCTGGTTTAAATATTGGCGTTCCGCCCTGAAACAGGATATTGTCTAACACGATATTTTCGCCGACTACGAGTTTCTCCTCACTTAAATTTACGAAAATTGGGATAATCTCGGGTGCTTCAGATTCAACTTCTTGCTCATTTCCAGAGCTTTGTGTTATATTTTTTCTCTCTTCTGATACTGGGTTGTAAACAAAAATAAGTTTAGTAACCCTATGTTGTAAAATTCCCCTATCATTTGGATTTTTCCGATTTTCGATTGAGCTAAAAGGATGTATGCCCATTCCTTTACACTCGCTGATTAGTTTTGTGGAAACATCTTGTGAGATTAGAAATGATTTCACCTTATTTGCACGTCTGTCTGAAAGAATTCTGTTATGGTCGGTAGTTCCAAGAAAATCGGCATAAGAATAAATTTTAATATCAGCAATATCATTTTTTAATTTATTTTTAATCTCATTTTTCCATTCTCCCTCTAATTCGGTGGCATCTATACTATAATAAATTATAATTGTATCAGTGATTTGCGAAAAGCTTATTGTGGAAATGCACAATAATATTGAGAGAAACAATTTTTTTATTAATTTCATAACAGTAGTTATTGATTCTAATTATAACTACAAATTTGCACTTTTTATTTTATTGTTACGTCAAAACAGAATTTTATTTTAATTTTGTAAAAAATGGTCCCATAGTTCAACGGATAGAATAGCAGTTTCCTAAACTGTAGATCCAAGTTCGATTCTTGGTGGGATCACTTAAATTACACTATTAAAGAGATTAAGTTACTAAGAGCCAGACTTGGCTCTTTTTATTTAAATCTGAATTACCCGAAAATATTAATAAATCATCAAAACAATCTGAAGCCGAAAACGGACAGATCATTTACAAAAACTGTCTGGGCTATGCAGACCGGGAAAAACAAATTCCT
>JAQVPT010000139.1 GCA_028701945.1 Bacteroidales bacterium | reverse complement strand
AGTTGTCATTAAAAATGCCTTTTTATTTACAACGTCAGGTGTATTATTCGCATGGATATGTTTCTGCATATGGACTAGGAGACCTTATTTTAAGTGGTTCTTGGAAATATGTCGATCAAATGTTTTATAACAGTATTTCTGCTGCATTGAGTTTTCCCACTGGAAATAAAAATAAAAATGTAGATTCTTATCTTTGCCCTTTAGGAACGGGAAGCTACGATTTTATTTTTACTGACAGATTTCAGTTTAGTCAGCCGAGATATTCAATAAATGCGATTGTAACTTATAGGTATTCTGGCGAATCAGATAGAACTGTGGTTATTAATTACCCCGATTTTGCTGGCACTCAAATGGTAGATTATAAACTCGACAATGGGCATACATTTGTTTTAAATTCGTCGGCGAATTATGATATCACCAATTTTGTTTCTGTATTTGGTGGTTTTAGTCTAATGAAAAATATGAGTGGAAAACTGTCAAACATTCAAACTTACTCATGGAAAACTGATGTCGATTATCAAGAATCAATAGGTAATTATAGAGAATTTCTAATTGTAGATGCTAAAGCTGCTTTGTCTGCAACTGTGTTTGCAACAGATATCGTTTTTGTATTTTCTTATCCAATTTATACCGATTTTAAACAACATGGTGTTATTGATAGTCGAAAATTTAGTTATTACATTAAATTAAGTAGAAATATTTTTTGATGAAAAACACTTTAATGAAAATATTATTACTAGTATTTGTATTAATAACTTGCTTTTTGTTTTCTTGTGAGGATGACGAGGCATTGCAAATACGACCAGTAGCTTCTTTAAAATTGGATATTGAATTTGAGCAAACTAAGCTTAGCTTTCCAGATACGTTTAAAGCTTTTTTTGAAGTAATAATAGTCGATGATGGCGGCACTAATAGTCAAAGTATGGTTAAGGACAGCGTCAGTTTTGTTAAACAATTGAATGGAAAACACAGATCGCAGGGTAATATTGAAATCCCAATTGATAAAAAAATTCAAATTAATATAAGAGCAAGTGTTGGAGAATATAATTTGTTTGGACGCTCTGATACGTTAAAAATAAGCGCTGGCGATAATGAAGTCCGAAATATTAAAGTATATCTTACCACAGGTAATATTATTATCGAAAAACCAGTTTTAGTCTTGTTGGGAGGAGAGGCTGCTTTGATGTCGGCAAATATTATTGATAAAGGTCCTGAAAATCTTACAGAGTATGGTTTTGTTTGGAACACAACGAACATTACAAGCCTTGAGGATAATCTTGGTGCAGATATAAATTATTTAGATCATGCTGGTCAATATCAGTCTATAATAAATAGTCTTACGCTTGGGACAACATATTATATTTCTGCTTATGCGAAAAATGCTAACGAAATAGTTTATAGCAACCAATCTAGTTTTACTACTAATACAAGCACTTCCAATATTGTTTTGTTGACTGATAATGCTTTTGACATTGGTGCTTACACAGCGAATATTGAGTCTAGTTTTATTGACGATGGGAATAGGGCCGTATTAGAAAAAGGGTTTGTGTGGGCAACATATAATAATCCAGAACTTGAGAATAATGAGGGACGATCTTTTGAAGGATTGGGTGCTGATAATTTTAGCTCAACTTTGAGAAGTTTGTTAGGTGGGACTGTTTATTATGTGAGATCTTTTGCCCAAACTGTCGAAGGCGACATTTTTTATGGTAACGAAATTAGTTTTACAACTATTTTACCGACAGCTCCAGATATGGTTGAGGGGATTGTTACAGAAGTTTCTCTGCATTCAGCAAAAATAAGCGTTTCTATTCTTGGTGACGGGGGGCTTAATATTACATCAAAAGGCGTGGTGTATAGTCAGGCACAAAACCCAAGTCTCGAACTTAATCAAGGAATGACAAATGAAGGTGCAGGGATAGATGCGTTTGTTAGTAATTTATCTGGACTACTTAATGGTACTACATATTATGCTAGGAGTTATGCTGTAAATGCAATTGGAGTAAGCTATAGCGATGAATTAAGTTTTGTAACATTAGGGATTGGAGATATCGGACCAGGTGGTGGTATTATATTTTACGATGATGGTGTGAGTGGAGGAATGGAAGTAGGATTAATGGATACAGAGGTGATTATGCAGTGGGGATGTGCCACGTCTTCAACTGGAGCGAGTTCAATGATATTTGGTTCTGGGTTGGAAAATACATTAGCTATCGTTAACTTTCATAATAATTTAGATAATTATATTGATAATCCAACGCAATGTGATCACGATAATGACGGCTCCGTAGCTGCATTATATTGTTATGATTTCTTTCAAAACAATTGCGATGACTGGTTTTTGCCTTCGATAAACGAATTATCTCTAATCTATAATAATTTATATTTAAATGGATTTGGGCAATTTTCCGATTATTTTCACTATTTATCATCTAGTGAAGTTGATGCATATAGAGCAAGAGCCATCGATTTTGCAGTTGGTTCAGAAATGCAGGATGCTAAAAAATCCGAATTTTTGGTTAGACCAGTAAGGAAATTTTAGTTTTCTACTATTTGCCTATATTTATTTTTCGTTGATGATAATTTTATAGCAACAAGTTTCCTTGTAATCGTTTGTAATAAAGGTTGTGATTATATAGAAATAATACCCAGGCTATATTTCAACAAAACTTATCGTTTCTTCTTCGACTTTCGTAACTTTGCCATCTTCACAATTATAAACTTTACCAGGATACTTTTTTAAGATATTGTAGTTATGAGTAACCATAATTACAGATTTTCCTGCATCTTTTAATTTGTAAAGGATATCCATTATTTGTGCAGCACTATCGGGGTCTAAATTTCCTGTGGGCTCATCAGCAAAAATGATAGGCGGATTATTTAGCATTGCTCTTGCTATGCTAATTGATTGCTTTTCGCCACCTGATAATTTGGCTGGATTGGCAAGTTTTTTACTTATCATTCCTACGCTTTCAAGAACTTCACTAATCCTTACGTCAATATCCGGTTTGCTTTTCCAGTCTGTTGCTTTTAGCACAAAGCGAAGGTTTTCGTAAACATTCCTGTCAGACATTAGCTCAAAATCTTGAAAAACCATTCCTATTTTACGTCTTAGAAGCGGGATTTGTTTTCTTTTTATATTCTCAAGCTCGTAACCTGAAACATTAGCAGCCCCTTCAATAATTGGCAACTCAGCATATAATGTTTTTAATAAACTTGTTTTGCCGCTACCGACTTTCCCAATCAGGTAAACAAATTCACCTAGATTTATATCGATATTTACGTTATCTAATATCAGTGTCTCTTCTTGGTAAACACTAAGTTTTTCGGTTTTGAGAAGTGTTGTTGATGAGTTATCCATATTCGTTGTATTTGCGAAATTTAAAACTATATTTCTATATTACAAATTTAATTATAATATACGTTAAATGAGTTTTGTTTCGTTATAGAAATAAACAAGACGATGTTAATTAAATATGTATGCCTGTGGTATTAGTAATATATATATATATTAAATTTGACAATAATTTTAGAGAACTGTGAAATGTCTTATTTTCAAATGGTTATATAAATAAATTTGTGGAAGAATGAAATTGGAATATAAATTAAAAGCGAAAAACATGTTGTTGAAGTTAAAGTTATGCGGATTTTTAATACTTATGTTTTCGAGTTTGTGGGTCTCTTCTCAGCAAACACGAAAGTATTCAGAACCTGATTTTACCTTTTTGACGGCAATGGAGCTTTATGAAAAAGGTATGTATGTGCCTGCACAAAAAAAGTTTTCTGAAATATTGATGTGTAATGGGATTGAGAATTCAGCTTACAAAGATGATGCTGCTTATTATATTGCACTATGCTCGATGCATTTGTTTAATATTGATGCCGAATATCAATTGCAATCATTTATTGAAGGGCATCCTGAAAGCTCCAACAATAATAATGCAGCTTTTCAAATGGCAAATTATCATTTTCGTAACCGTAAATTTAAAGATGCAATCCAGTGGTATGATAAGACTCAAAGAATGAATTTGACTAATGAGGATCAGAGTGAATATTTTTTTAAACTAGGATTTAGTCATTTTGCACGTAATGATTTTGATAGGGCTGCAAAGTCTTTTTACGAATCTAAAGATGATACAAATATTTACGGTCCAATGTCTCTTTATTTTTATTCTCATATTAAGTACATAAGTGAGCAATATCAGACAGCCTTACTGGGATTTATCGAGCTTGAAAAACAACCAGCATTTGCTTCTATTGCTCCATTTTATATTTCGCAGATTTACTTTTTGCAAGAAAAATATGATGAGCTTATTAAATACACTCCTAATTTGCTTGATTCTGCTGACGGTATTAGAGCCGGAGAAATGTCTAAATTACTCGGTACTGCATATTATCGAACAGGAAAATATGCTGAGGCCATCCCATATTTAAACGAGTATATGCAAAATACATCTTCTAAAACTGATTTCGATTATTATGAAATTGGATTTGCTTATTATAATACCAAGCAATATCAAAATGCTGCAAATTCTTTTACTAAGATTGTAAATATGAAAGATACACTCAGCCAATATGCTGCATATCATTTAGGCGACTGTTATCTTAAAATGGGCGATTTGGTGCAAGCTAGGAATTCTTTTGAAACAGCGTCTCTTTATAAATTCAATCCAGCTATCAGAGAGGATGCACTCTTTAATTTTGCTCAGTTGTGTTTTGAGTTATCGCTTTCACCTTTTAATGAAGCAATAAACGCATTATCTCAATATATTAAAGAATATCCTAAATCTCTGCGAGTAGATAAGGCTTATGATTATTTGTTAGAAGCATTTTTGAGTACAAAAAGCTACTCAGGTGCAATACAAACGATTGAGAAAATGCCAAGTAGAACTCCGAAAATCGATGCAGCTTATCAGCGTCTTGCTTATTTTAGAGGGCTTGAACACTTTACGGAACTAAAATATAATGAAGCTATTTTGATGTTTGATAAATCTTTGGAATATAAGATATATGATAAAAATATTACAGCATTATCTTATTTTTGGAAGGCAGAGGCAAATATGCGTTTGGGTAACTCAGATGATGCGATTGTACAGTTTAAAGAATTCGTGAACTCTACAGGTTCTGTTAGTCTCGAAGAATACGGAAAAGCTCATTATAATCTCGGATATGCGTATTTTAATAAAAAACAATATGCTTTAGCCAATACGTGGTTTCGGAAGTTTGAGATGCAACCAGGGTTTGAAAATACTGCTTTAATGAACGATGCTCTTAACAGAATTGGAGATTGTTATTATATTGATAAAGAATTTGCACCCGCCTCTGTTTATTATAAAAAAGCAGCTGATATTAGTGAAATAGGAGCAGATTATACGCTATATCAAATGGCCTTGTCATTCGGTGGACAAAAAGATTATACAAAGAAAATATGGTCGTTGCGTAAGTTGGTTAACGATTATCCAGAATCAGAATATGTTGGGAATGCTCATTTTGAAATCGGTCGAACTTATCAAACAAGCATGAATAATGCTGACTCTGCTAAATTTTACTATAATAGGCTTATCAGTAATTATCCTAATTCCAGTATGAAAAAAGCAGCCCTGTCGAGTATAGGTTCTATTTATTTTAATGAAAGAGATTTTAATAAAGCTCTTAATATTTATAAAGACATAATTGCTAATTTTCCTAATTCTGAAGAAGCGTCAAATGCTAATGTAATGATACGGGAGATATATATAGAGATGGATAATCCTGATGAGTATATTGAATATGCTAGTTCGGGTGCGATTGATATTAGTAAAGATGAACAAGATGAGATTATGTGGTTGGCGGCTAAGAAACTTTATATTGACCAAAAGTACAACGAAGCATTATTGTCGCTTACAAATTATCTTACTAAATTTCCAGATGGAAAATTCTTTATCGAAGCAAATTATTTTAAGGCAGAGTTGCATTTTTATTTTGAGGAAAAAGCTCCTGCTCTAATTTGTTACAGAGTTGTTGCTGATGCTCCTCGTGGTGCATACACAGAAGAGAGTACAATTAAGGCTGCAAGTTTATTGTTTGATAATGAGAAGTGGTCACAGGCGTTTGATTATTATCAAAAATTGTATCCACTAGCTGAAAATAAATCAACTAAACTAATTGCTGCAATTGGTCGATTGAGATGTGCATATAATGATGAAAAATGGGATAATGTAATTGCAGCAGCAGCAGATGTTATTAATAATGAGAAGTCTAATGAAGAGCAGAAGCGAGAAGCACATTATAAAATGGCAAAATCACATTTTGCTAAAGAAAATTTGATAAGAGCATTACCGTTGTTTAGTGGATTAGCTGTCGAAGTCGTTAGTTTCGAAGGTGCTGAGGCAAAATATCGTATTGCAGAGATAAATTATATGCTAAATAATGATTCAATTGCAGAAAATATAGTATATGAATTTGCTCAAATGAACTCTCCGCAAGCATATTGGTTGGCGAAATCATTTATTTTATTGAGTGATATATATTATGATAAAGGAGAAAGTTATTCTGCAAAACAAACCCTCCAGACAGTTTTGACTAATTATCAAAATGAAATTGATGGTATTAAGGACGAAGCAGGTGCAAAGCTCACAAAAATACTTGAGGAAGAACAAACTGCTAAGGCTGAAGAAGACGTTTTAAATCTTAAAATAAATCTAATTGAAGAAAGTAGTCAAGATAGTAAGCTTTTTGAAGAAGACAATATTATAGGGCTACCTAAACCGGCTGATATTAAAGATAATGAAGGTGTTAACCAGCAAAATGATAAAAAAAATGAAAATGAATAATAACAGCTTAAAATCTATTTTTATGAGAGTTAAAATAAAATATTTATCCATAGCGGTGATGCTTTTTATAGCTAATTGCGTGTTTGCACAAGAAGATGAAGGAAATTTGGGACAGCAAACAGTAATTATTTACAATGAATATACGCCAGTTTTAAAAGATGCGAGCAGAATACAGTTTTTACCTGTTATTATCGATACTATTAAAGTGAAACCTGTATTTGAATACAGCACGAGTCCAACTACTGTTTATAAAACAGATTATACTCCTACAAGTATTGTAGCAGCTAGCCTTAAGGGAGAGCCTCTGCAAAGACTTGATAATGGGATGATAAAATTGGGAATGGGTAATTACTTATCTCCGTTTGTGGAGGTATATTATAACTCAAGAAGAGAGAAAAACTTTTCTGTAGGTGCATTTGCAAAACATCAGTCATCTTTTGGGAAGATTAAAAATTCTGCTGGCCAAAAAATATTTAGTGGCTATAATGACAATATTATTAAAACTTATGGAAAAAAATTCTTGCGTAATAGCACTTTAAGTGGCGATATTGGCTTTTCGTCAAATCAAATTTACTTTTATGGATATAATCCTGATATTATTATTCCGTTTACTGTTGAAAAACCTCGCGATCGCAACGAAATGGAGATGCAGAGATACAATAGGCTAAATGCTAAAGTTGGAATTGTATCTACCAATACTGCACAAAATAGGATAGACTATAATTTTGATTTAGCTTATCAATATTTCTTTACGGCAAGCGATGACTCTCAACACAAAATTAAATTCGATGCTGGTTTAAGCAAACTAATTAAAGCAAATAGATTTGGTTTGGATGCAGGTGTTGTTTTTAATAATAATGTTTTTGATAATGTCGGATTTACCAGTATTAACATGAAATACAATGAAGTTTTCCTTACGGCAGATCCATATTTTAAACATTATACAGAAAATTGGCAAATTAAACTTGGTGCTAAAACTACAGGCGAATTTATTGATGGGGTAAATGATTATCATATTTATCCAGATATACAGTTTCAGCATAACATTAGTAACACAATTATTCCTTATGCTGGATTCTCTGGATATATTGAAAATAATAATTTTGAGCATCTAAGTTTTGTAAATCCATTCATTAATAGAAATAATAATTTTCAAGTTACAAATTATGCTCAAATAATTGATGTTGGTTTGAAAGGTAATATTAGTAAAAACTTGTATTTTCACATAAATGGCAATTACTCCAAAATCGATAATATGGGATTTTTTGTAAATGATACTACACTTGATCTTGAAAATAAATTTGTTTTGGAATACACTAACATAGAACGTTTTTCTGGTTATGGTGAATTTGCTTTACGTAATGTAGGTAAGTTTAGTGGTATCCTCAAAGGGCATTATTATTATTACTCATACATTAAGAGCCGTGAAAAAGCTTGGCATATGCCTACTTTTGATGTGTATTTGCGAGCAAATTATCAGTTTGATGAGAAGTTATCATTTGGTGTTGAAACTGGCGTGTTGAGCACAAGATATGCTAAGAACATGGACAACCCAACCAGTGGTGGACATAAACTAAAGCCTATTATTGACCTTAATATTTATGCAGATTATTGCTTTGCCTCTAACTTTAATGCATTTATTTATTTGAACAATTTAACAGCTCAAAAACAGTATTATTGGAACAATTATCAGTCGCAGGGTTTTAATGTGATGTTGGGGCTGAAATACATGTTTTAAAAGCTCTAAATTTCAATATTAACTTATGTTATTAACTACAATTAACATTTTATTGTAAGTGCTTAATAGGTAGTAAGTTGTTATTAGTGTAATTGTTGATAACTACCTTATGTAAAATGTGTTTTTTAACGAAAAAATCATTAAAAAATAGTATATTTGTATTCTTTTGAAAAAACGAATAAATATGAGTGAAATAAACGAAAATATTGATAATACAGATAAATTAAAGATGGCAAATAATGAAGAAGTAAAAAACGGATATTCCGCCGATAGTATTCAGGTGTTAGAGGGATTGGATGCAGTGCGAAAACGTC
>JAQVPT010000138.1 GCA_028701945.1 Bacteroidales bacterium | reverse complement strand
TGGGTCTAGATCCTCGTACTATAAAATGGAAACGAGTAATGGATATGAATGAACGATCTTTACGTAATATTGTTATTGGCTTAGGCGGACAAACGCAGGGAGTTCCGCGTGAAACAGGATTTGATATTACTGCGGCATCAGAAATAATGGCAATATTATGTCTGGCGAAAGATATTGATGATTTGAAAGAAAAACTTGGTAATATTTTTATTGGCTATACTTATGACCAAAAACCAATATATGCAAAAGACCTTAAAGCTAATGGTGCAATGGCAGTATTACTAAAAGATGCAATTAAACCAAACCTTGTACAAACTTTAGAAAATACACCGGCAATTATCCACGGTGGTCCATTTGCGAATATTGCTCAAGGAACAAACTCCCTAATTGCTACGAAAATGGGATTATCATTAAGTGATTTTGTTGTTACCGAAGCTGGATTTGCTTCTGAACTTGGTGCAGAAAAGTTTTTTGATATAAAAGCCCAATATGGTAAACTAACTCCAAATGCCGCTGTTTTGGTCGCAACAATAAGAGCTTTAAAATATCATGGCGGAGTGTCTCTTAAAGAATTAGACAAAAACAATCCAGAGGCTGTAAAAATTGGCTTAGCAAATCTTAATAAACATATTGAAAATCTAGAATATTTTAACTTTAGACCAATTGTTGCAATAAATAAGTTTAGCACTGATACAGACCAAGAAATTGCCGTAATTGTAGAACATTTAGCTAAAATAAAAATAAAATACGCACTAAACGATTCATGGGCAAAAGGAAGTGAAGGAGCTCTTGAATTAGCAAAGATTGTTGTCGATACTGCAAATGCATGTACAACTTGTTTTACTCCACTTTATGACTTTGATTGGAGTATTGAAAAGAAAATCGAAACAGTATCCAAAAAACTTTACGGGGCAGAAGCTGTCGAATATTCCCTACAAGCACGCAAAGACCTAAAAACAATTACTAATCTCGGTCTCGACAAACTTCCTGTTTGCATTGCAAAAACACAAAAATCATTGTCGGATGTAGCAAGTCTAATAAACCGACCAACAGGGTTTGTTGTTAATATTCGGGAGATTGAGATTGCTGCCGGTGCAGGTTTTGTTATTCCAATAGCAGGCAATATAATGAGAATGCCTGGATTACCCGAGATCCCTTCATCAGAGTTTATTGATATTGATAATGACGGCAATATTAGTGGATTGTCTTAAGAACTACAACTGAGGAGTTACGACCAATATTTGTAAAAAAAAAGACAGAATAAAAGGACAGGTATTTGTAGTTATGCTATCTTATTTGCTAAAAAAGCATCTAAGAAAACACCGCAATATAAACATCGCTAACCATTGATAGTAAAATCTCAGTGTTTTATAACTGCGTGTTGTTGCAAAAGAAATCCCGTCTTAGAGTTTCTGAAAAGTGGCAGCTAAACCTATCTAAATGCAGTCGAAAGGGGACCCTTTAAATATATGGTAGAGCAAAAAAATAAGAGAACAAAAAAACATGTTCTCTTATTTTAGTATATTTTATCTCAAATATTATTGCCCTGTAAAAAGTGCAAATTTTACTTTTGTCCCATTTTGAGTACACATATAATATTTGTAATTATATTCTTTCATTAACTCTGGTATAATTTTATATTTTTTGTTCTTTTTGGTAAATAATGTTGTACCATGAACTTTTCCGTCAGAGAATATTGACACAACTACGGCCATTCCTTTACGGTCAGGAGCCGTAATACTTTTATATTCGTATCCGTCAAGATTTTGTTGTTCAAGAAGTTTAATATTCTTTTTATGATCGTTATAAAACAAAAATACTTTTTCGCCAACAGCTGTATATGCAACAGACGAAAACAATTCTCCATTATAGTCGTAACTATACTGGCTTTTAGGAATTCTTGTCATCCATTCCATATTATTATCGGCACTACAATAAGCAACAAGAACATCATTGTACATATAATAATCATTATAAAGAACTTCCTTTGAGCCTGGAACAATAATGGAATCAACCCAATGGTTAAAATGTTCAGCAATCACAACCGAACCGCCATTAGATAACTGAAGAACATCGAGTAATTTATAATTATACATTTCGTCATAAAATTTCAATAATCTTTCTGATCTAAATTCAGGAGCTTCTGATTTTGCGAACATATAATCAGACTGCTTAGAGTTAGAAGGGATTTCAAATTCTTTAGTTTGAGTATTAAATTTTTGATGATAAATACCTTCATAACTAGTTTTTCCTTTTCTCACAAGGAAACCGTAAATATCGACATTTTCATTATCATCTAGACCTAAAATAACATCAACAAGTATGTATTTTTTACCTTTCACATCATACTGATTAACGAGTTTTGTTGTATTGTCAAAAATTAAAAGTTTATAGTCATAAATAATCTCTTTCATCCTTTTTGCTCTTCGTGCGTCTGGGTCAAGCCTAGCAAGCATATAAATATTTCCTTTATTGGAAATTTTATATTGAATAATTTCAAATGATTCATCGACAAGCGGAAGTTTAATCATATTATTGAAAATTTCTTCCATATCAGCATCGTAAACTTTAAAGAAAAAAGGCTCTTCATTGTAAGTTTGGAAAGGTCTGTTATAATATACAAATATGTTTTGTTGGTTCGGCGTAAGTTCGACATTAAAATCGACACTAATATTTTGATTAGATAGCTTGCCAATTAATTTTGGTTCTCCTACAATTTGACCACTTTTATTAACATGTTGTATATATAGCGACTTCTCTTTAATAGTGTTATTAACTACTTGAGTAAAAAGAATTATTTTACTGTCGAGATAAAACATGGCAACATACTCGGAGTTTACTCCGCCCACTATCGGTAATATCAATTGATTTGTTGATTCACGATTCATTGTTGCACCGTTAAAAAACTCAAGATGCAAGTTATCCTTTGCGTCTATCTTAAGTGCATAAAACCCGTCAGAGTCTGCACCTATCAGTCTTACATATTCGTTCATGTCTTCCATTGCAAGGTCGCGGTCATAACCAAAACTTGCCGAAGCCTGTGAATATGCCATTCCCGAACAAAAAATTACTGTGATAAATAATAATGTTAATTTTTTCATAATATGGTGTTTACTTATAGGTTGCTAATATAGAATTTTTTTTTTACATACTAAAATTATTGTTTTTTATTTGCCAGTTGCCCGCACGCAGCGTTAATGTCCTGTCCTTTCGACTTTCTGAGTGTAACTACCAAATTTTTTGATTTTAAAAAACTAATAAAATCTTCAGTTTTTTTAGCATCAGAAGGCAAATAAATGTAGGAGTCTCCAGAATTATACTCAATAAGATTAATTTTACAAGGAGATATTTTTGTAAACTGACTAAGTTTTTCTGCATCTTTTATATCGTCATTTATACCTTTTAGCAAAAGATATTCATAAGTAATTCTTTGCCCAGTTTTTTCATAAAAGTACCTGACAGCAGCACTTAAAGTTTCAAGATCGTATTTTTTATTTATTGGCATAATCTCGCTACGTTTTTTGTTATCAGCAGAATGTAACGAAATTGAAAGATTAAATCTTATTTTGTCGTCAGCAAGACTTTTTATTTTTGGAGCTATACCCGCCGTAGATAGCGTTATTCGATAAGGAGAGAAGTTTAAATCGTTTTCAGCGGTAATATGTTTTATCGCCTCCAGCGTATTTTCGTAATTTAATAACGGCTCGCCCATCCCCATAACGACAATATTCGTTAAAGATCTGCCAAAATCAATTTTACAAGTCTCATTTAACTCAAAAACCTGTCCAAAAATCTCGCCTACACTTAAATTTCGTATAAATCCAATTTTCCCAGTTGAGCAAAAACTACAGTTTAAAGGGCATCCCGATTGTGTTGAAATACATGCTGTAACTCTGTCTCTACTAGGAATTAATACTCCTTCAAATAATTTATTATCATGGGAAGCAAATAAAATTTTTGTTGTTTTATCCTTTGAGCGATTTATCGATTCAATTTTAATATTGTCAAAATAAAAGGCTTTTTCTAAAGCTTCTCTAAAAGGCTTTGGCAAATCGGTCATGGATTCAAAATCACTTATCCCTTTATTCCATAACCAGTATGATATCTGACGTGCACGAAAACCTTGCTGCTTATTCTGTTCACAAAATTCAATAAGTTTTTCAATATTTAAGTCTCGCACACATTCTTTTTCCATAACAAAAATATTTTTATTGGCTTTAGACACCCTAGAGCATTATTTCTAAAGGTGTATTTCTGCAAAAATAAGTAAAACAATCGAAAATGAGAAATGGGTAGTTCTTCGAGGAATCAGAAAAACAGTTATATTAATTAGAGAGTTCCTCTTCACTTCGGCTTATTTCGACTCCATTTTGTGAAGATAATTTTTGGGTCGCAGAATCACTGGGGCACAAAATCCCTAAACAGTTCTTTCAATATTCCAGACAAACGCTCTGATACCAACATTTTTATTTATTTCGTCAATTTTCTTAATTTTTTCGAGAATTATATCAACCTTATCATCTTCGACAACTGCTATAGTTCCAGTATTAATTTCAGGCCAAGTGTGAGTTCCATAATGCGGATCTCCATCTTTAGTTCCCCGCCCTTGAATGCCTTCCCACTGCGAGAAACCGCGTACTTCAAGAACATCAAGCATATACTCAACTTTTTCGGTTAAAGCTTGATTAAATATAATAAATATTGCTTTCATGTTTTTAAGTTTTAATAATTTGTAATTGTCAAATAATTCTTATCTTATTATAAAAGCATAAACACAGTGCATGGAATTTATATTTTTCCATGCTCTGTGTTTTATGCTTTTAATTTTTTTCATCTACTCCTCCATAAAGCTAAAGTCTTTACGAAAAGCTTGCTTTTGTTTTTTTCGCTCTCCTGATTTTTCGAATATTGCATAAATTACTGGAATCACAATAAGGGTGAGTATTGTTGAGAATACTAAACCACCTATAACCGATATTCCCATCGGACTCCAAATTTCTGAGCCTTCACCAGTACTTAAAGCTAAAGGCAACATCCCTAATCCAGTTGTTAACGCAGTCATAAGTACTGGTCTTAATCTTGATTTTCCAGATAAAGCAATTGCTTCATAAAGTTGATACCCTCTATCTCTCATAAGATTAATATAATCAACAAGTACAATCGCATTTTTAACTACAATCCCTACCAGCAATATTGCCCCTAATGCTGCAATAATACTGAGATTTGTTCCTGTAATCCAAAGAGCGAGTACAACACCAGAGAATGAGAAAGGTATTGAGAACATAATAATTAGTGGAGTTTTAAATGATTCAAACTGCGACGCCATTACAATATATACTAACATTAAAGCTAATGCGAGTAACATTCCTAAATCCATAAATGACTCTTGTTGATCTTCATAAGTTCCACCTACATCAATAAGTACTCCATTAGGAACCTCAATATCTGCGACAATTTTTTTAATTTCAGTTGCCAAATCGCCCAATGATGAGTTATAAGGTGTTGCTGAAACTGTAACAATACGTTCCCGTTTTTTATGGTCTATATTAGGCGGTAACCAAGTTTCCACAATCTCTCCTATATCGCCTAATCGAATTTTTTCACCCTGTTGATTTATTACAACAATATTCTCAATACTACTAATCGAGTTTCGGTGTTCTTCGCTTAATCTAACAACAATATCATATTCTTCTCCATCTTCGCGAAATTTCGAGGCAATTAGCCCTGAGACTCTATTACGTAATGCGAGAGACACTGTCGCTGTATTTAATCCATGCATTGCTAACTTATCACGATTAAGAACCAATTCTAACTCAGGTTTTTCGTCATCACGACTGATTTGAACATCACGGGCTGTTTCAATATTTTTAATTTTATTAGAAACATCTTCAGCTATAAGATTTGTAACATCAAAATCATATCCGTATATTTCGACTGCAACATTATTGTCTCCTCCCATTCCTCCACCGTAAGAAACTTTGTAATCAATAACCTCAGGGATTTTATCTAATTCCTTTCTTAAATCATCACCAATTTCCCAACAAGATCGATTTCGATCCTTTACATCAACTAGTTTAATTGAAACATCTATAATATGTGATCCTGAAGCTCCAAAAAGCGATGCGAATCCACCACTATCATCTGAACCAGAGGATGTTGATACCATTATTGTTTCTGGATATTTTTCATTAATAATATCTTCTAAATAACGTGCTATTTTCTTAGTTTCTTCAACTCTTAATCCCGTTTGAAGCTCGACTGTTGCCGAAACACGACTTTCGTCCGCTTCTGGAATAAACTCAGTTCCAATAAGTGTAACAATAGATAATGTTCCTATAAATATTGTCAAAGAAATTACTAGTGCTGTTACCTTCCTATTTAAAACTCGCCTTATTATCTTTTCATATAAATCATCTAATTTATCCAGAAAAACTTTAATAGTTTTCTCATAGCTAAACCTTCCTTCACGAGGTTTTCTAAGTTTCAAAAGTCTGGCACTAAGCATTGGCGTAAGCGATATAGCTGCTAGCGTAGAAGTAATAATCGTGATTGTTACTATCCAACCCAATTGGCGGAACAAAACACCTGTCATTCCTGACACTAATGTTAAAGGAAAAAATACAGCCACAACAACCAAAGTTGTTACAATTACAGCTAACCATACTTCATTCGTACCATAAATTGCTGCTTCTCTTGGGCTAGATCCCCTCTCAATGTGTTTGGTAATATTTTCAAGCACTACAATTGCATCGTCCACCACCATCCCAATTGCAATTGAAAGAGAAGTTAAAGAAATAATATTTATAGACCCCCCTGACAAATTCAAAAATATAAATGAAACGATAAGCGAAATTGGAATTGTCAAAACAATAATAAATGTAGCTCTCCAACGACCTAGGAAGAATAGTACGACTAATATTACAAATAAGAAGGCATACATTAATGTTTCGGTAAGATTACTAATTGCATCCGCTATAAACTCAGAAGAGTCCATGATTGGTACAATCTTAACGTCTGGTGGCAATGTTTTTTTAATCTCTTCCAATTGTTCTTGCACCTCTTTGGCAATTCTAACAGTATTTGCACCAGACTGTTTTTGAACAAACATACGGATACCAGTTTCTCCGTTAATTTTTTCATCAACAGTCATATCTTTAATTGAATCTTGCACAAAAGCAACATCCTTGATTTTAATACTTTGACCATTAAAAGTCCCAAGGATTATATTTTCTATTTGCTCGCTTTGCACAAATTCGCCATGTACTTTTAGCTGATAATCCATTTGTCCCATTTTAATGTTCCCAGCCGGCAAGTTCATATTCTCTGCCTGAATAATGCCTCCTATCATTTCAACGGACAGACCGTAAGATTCAAGTCTAACAGGATCAACTTCAACATAAATTGTACGAGTTGGTAAACCCGACAATCCAATTGTCCCAATACCTTCAATTCTATTTAGCCTATTAACAACTTTATCTTCAATTATCTTTTCGATACCTTCGTAACTTTGATCTGCGGTAATCGCATAAAAAAGTATAGGCATAAGTGAAGAGTTAAACTTAAAGATTACCGGATTATCAATTTCGTCGGGTAACTTATTTTTTATCAATTCAAGTGAGTTTCGGACATCATTTGCCCCCTCATCCAAATTGGTTTCCCACTCAAACTCAAGCGTTACAATTGACATATTATCACGTGATACAGAGGTGATTTCCTTTAAATTATCAATTGTATTTAGAGTTTGTTCAATAGGTTTTGTTATGTTGGTTTCAATTTCGCTAGAATTTGCTCCAGGATAAATTGTCATTACTGTAATAGCAGGAAATTCAAGTTCAGGATACAGGTCAACAGGCAATTTTGTTAACGAAAATATGCCAAAAATAACAAGGGCAACAAAAACCATTAAGGTTGTTATTGGCTTTTGTACTGCACTTTTATAAATACTCATATCATTAGTTTTTTAACATTCATTATTTAACTACACTCACTTTTGCCTCGTCAACCAGATTGCTGTGTCCCGAAACAATTAACTCATCTCCAAGATTAATGCTTTTAGAGATAATCTCTATTTGGTCATCAAATCTTTTACCCACTTCAACATCTATTTTCTTAGCAATTCCTTTTTTATGAACAAAAACATATCTACGATTAGTTCCTATTTGTTGTAAAACTGCTACTGCAGGTACAACCACTGCTGTTTCTTTCGCAAACTCCAGATTTATTCTCGCATACATACCAGGACGCAATAATTGTTTATTATTAGGAATCTTGACTTCAATATTAAATGTTTTTGTTGCAGCATTTATGGTTGGATGAATTAAACTAATTTTACCATTAAAAGCTTCGTTAGGATAAATATCTGAAACCAAATTTACTTCAAGCCCTTCTTTTATAACAGGATAATATTTTTCTGAAACACTAATTACAGCTTTAATAGGATTTATTTGTTGTAAAATCAAGATAGCAGCTTTTCCGACCTGTGTATTTGGTGCTCCAGAATACAATTCTCCGTTTTCGAAATATTTAGCTGTAACAACTCCCGAAAAAGGAGCAGTCATAACAATATTTGTTTGCAATAACTCAATATTGGAACGAGTAACCTCCAATTGGGTTTTCATTTGGTCGTATTGCTGTTGCGACACTCCACCGTATTGAATTAAAGTATCTAATCTTGCCATATCTTTTTCTAAACTCTGTAATTGCAGTTTAGATGTGTTTAATTGAGTAGGATCCATTTGAATTAAAACCTGTCCAATGGATACTCTATCACCAACTTCGGGATAAATTTTAATTATTCTACCAGGAGTTGCAGGAGCTAAATAGACCTCTTCGTTAGCAAGAAGGTTTGCAGCATAATCAATTTCTC
>JAQVPT010000137.1 GCA_028701945.1 Bacteroidales bacterium | reverse complement strand
ATACTAGGCGATAAAATTTAATAGATTCATAAATGAAAGTTTCTTTAATTGCACTGCAAAAATAAATAATTTAGGTAAAATATCGAGTATTCGTTTAATAAATTTACTTCTCGTAAATGCGCTGAAGTCGAAACAACTGTTTTCAACAATAAGCACCTTTAATTCACGCGATGCAGTGAGCCTGTCGAACTGAGCGAAGCGAATAATAACGCAGTATTTGACACTTTCTTACGAAGACTTAGTGCCAACAAAAAAAACTCTGTATAATGATATATACAGAGCCTTATTAAATATTTTATATTTACTAGAAACGTTTTTCTTTAATTCTGGCTTTTTTACCTGTAAGACCGCGAAGATAATAAATCCTTGCACGACGAACCTTACCAACTTTGTTAATCTCAACAGAGTCTAAAAATGGGGATGCAATAGGGAATATCCTTTCTACTCCAAATGCACCAGACATTTTACGAACAGTAAAAGTTACAGTATGTCCTGTTCCTTTAACTTGAAGCACGACACCTCTAAACTGCTGTACTCTTTCTTTATTTCCTTCTTTTATCTTGTAATTAACAGTAACTGTATCTCCGGCTTTAAATTTCGGAAGATTCTTTTCAACTGCCAATTCTTGATCTACAAATTTCATTATTTCCATCACAAAAAACTTTAAATAATCCTTAAAAATTAGGACTGCAATATTAGTGATTTTTTTTTAATTAAAAGGCTTTTTCAAATAATAATTTCATTTTTTTTACAAAACATTATTAAAAAAGGCTAAAAACATATTTTTCAAGCGATAAGATATGATAAAACACCCTTATTTTTCTATTAACAATTTTAAAAACAACTTGCACTTTAGAGTTTATTAAATAGTGCCTGCAAGAACCGAGTTTACGAACTCAGCACAGCTAAAACTACCACTTGTTGTGTCTTTGATAAGAAAACGACAAATAATAAAGTATGTCAAAGTTGATAAGACTCACTACTTAATAAAACGTGCAAACAATACCTCACAAATAATAAAAAACAGAGCTAACATCAGAAACCATTGCCACAAAGGTTTACCATCCGAGAACTCCTTTAATTCTAATGCGATATCATCTTTTGTTGCATCAATTATTTTTACATTATCATCAAATTTGTCTTTAATTATTTTCTCAAGACTAATTTTGTCGTGGTAATCTAATATTGATTCTAAACGATTATAATTTACAGATATAGGTGAAATAAAATTATCTGCTCTAAGTAGTTTGTAATTTCCAGCTAATTTAATGTCCTGCGGAATAAAGACTCTAAGGTTTTTCCCGGCAGCATTATATTGAACAATAGCGTCAGTATTTTCATTATCACTGATGCTAAAAATATCGGCAGCAGCAATTTCATAAGGATAACTAATATCAACCGATGATCCTTGTCCGATTACCGCATATAATGAACTGGTAATCTGACTATTTATTGCAAGATTGAAAAATACTGGAGCAAAAACAGGACTTTTTAACATTTCGGCATTTATCTCACTAACTGGAGCCGTAAACACATATAATTTACCTTTATTAAAGTTGCCTGAAATCAACAAAGGACTATTGTTCTCAAGAGAAATTAAACCAGCAAAAGGAGACGAATTAAACATCATATATTTATGAACTAAACCCAAAGCAGGGAAATCGGTATTAGATGAGTTATCGGCAAAAACATTCTTAAAAATCAAGTTTTCGTAATCTATATATTTTATGGATTTGCCAGTTAGTTTTGCATTTTCAAATTTTCCAGCATTAAATAATGCTAAAAAGTCATTTAATGAGTTGTGTTTTATTTCAACATCTGGTATTAGAACCACCGATCCTCCACCAGACACAAAACTTTGCAAGTCTGCCGCAAGTCCACTTGATATTTCAACAATATTACTCAATAATATTATATCATAATTTCCAAATTGAGACGCTTGTTCGTTGCCTAGTTTAATTTCTTTTAGCACAAAATTTGAAGGGTCACTACTATACACAGAACGTAAATATTTATAATTACTTTCTGAATTTATCAACAACACATTTGTTTGTTCATCTGAGCGATAATTAAAATACAGCACATTATCATAAGTAACTGGATAATCTGAAATTTCGATACGAGCATTAAAGAAACCAGATGCAGTATTTACATATTTTATACTTAGTTCCTCGGTTTGGTTAGCTTCAATATTTAGGCTACTCAGTGCTTTTAGCGAATCGTTAATGAATAATTGAACAGGAATATCTGCAAAATCCTCATCTGAATGATTTACTATTCGAGCAATAAGCTCTTCGTCTTGCCCACTGCGATGAACAGGAGATGCAAACCAACAAGTATCAATAAACATATTGCTTAGCACAGAAGTTTCGATTGGAATAAATACAGTATTGATATTTTTATCCGGCATAATGTCCGGTTCCGGAATAAAACTTTTTTGCATATCCGAAATTATGTACAAACTTGCAGTTTTATCTTTGGGCAACAATGTATTTGCTTTTAGAATCACATCATTTAACGTTGCTGGAGACGAACCAACCGCTATTTTATCAATTTCTTGCAATAATTTATCTCGCCCCAAGACAAATTGATGTTGTGGCAACATATCATTAGTAATCAGAATAAAATCTTTGCCCGCATCTGAATTAAAAATTATTTGTTTTGCAATCTGACGAGCTTGTCCAAAAACCACTCCTTTTTTACCTTCAGCTTCCATACTAAATGAATTGTCGATATAAATAATATTTACTTCCGACTGCTTATGATTTTCGCTTGAATTACTTCGTATAAACGGACCCGCAAACGCAATAACAAGCATAGCTATCGTCAAAATTCTAGCTATTAAAATTAGTATTTGCTTAAGTTTAGTGCGTGTTTGTGTCTCTTTCTTTAAATCTTCAAGAAAACTTGTATTACTAAAGTATAAGGTTTTATGCCTCCTGAAATTTATCAAATGAATAATCACAGGAACAGAGACGGCAAACATAGCCCAAAAGAATAATGGATTTAAAAAACTCATTTATTAAAATTTGTACAAAAATAAGAAAATCAAACGAGAAAGAACAATCTAATGATTTAAGTTTTAGTTTTAAAAATTGATTGCGAAATAATTGAAATATAACAGTTCGTCCAACCCGATAGTTATCAAACTCGAAAAACAACAAATGGTTATTTTTAAAATTTGCACAAGACACAAATTGCACATATTCTAAAATAAATATCCCAAATAATTAAAGCAAACATCGGCTTTAGTATAATTTCTAAATCACAAAAACGAGTTTTTTTTCCTTTTGAATTATTTTTTGTTGTAACTTCGTATAGAATTAATCATAGTATATTTTACATACATAATTTTAAAATGAAAAAGAGACTAATATTTTTGATTTACGTATTATTTACAATAAGTATATTTTCCGTTACAAGCTTAGCACAAGGTGTGGCAATCAACACAAACAACTCAAATGCAGATCCTTCGGCAATGTTAGATATACAATCGACAAAATCGGGTTTACTAACTCCAAGGATGACCCAATTACAAAGAAATGCGATTAGTTTGCCAGCAACAGGCTTAATAATTTTTCAGACAGATAACAATTCAGGTTTTTACTATTACAATGGTATTACTTGGAGTAGAATAGGCGACGGCTATGGCACTATTACATCAATATCTACCCAAAACGGCATAACTGGCGGCACAATTACAAGTTCAGGTACGATTGGACTTACAGGACAAGCATTAGCTTTACACAACGTAAGTACCAATGGCTTCTTTTATCGTAACGGAAGCACTATTAATGCCAGAAGTATAGCTGTTAGTGGTAATGCAATAAATATAACCAATGGTTCAGGAGCGAGTGGAAATCCGACTATTTCTTTAAATATTGGCACAGGTGCAACTCAGGTCGCTGCAGGTTACCACACTCACGATGCTTCGCATGTCGTATCTGGAGAATTTGACCGAGCAAGAGTCAGACGTATGATTTCATCAGACACTCGGTCAGTCAATCCTGAACCACAAGCTTATGAACCAACATTTCAAGCAGATTTTAAAAGTAATTCAACTGATGGATTAAGTGATGGTGGCACTTATCACGGAGTAATGTCATTCAGACCCTATGGATCTACTGGCGATTTTTCTGGAGGACCAATGCACCAGTTAGGTTTTACACAAAGCGGAAACTTATGGATACGTTCATCAACTAGTTCAACAACATGGGGTGATTGGACAAAATTTATTACAAGTAATAACCTCGGCTCAGTTAATGGCACAACAAACTATGTCTCAAAATTTACTTCCGCAAATTCCTTAGGAGATTCTCAAATTTTTGATAATGGGACGAATGTGGGAATAGGTACAACATCCGTTTCATACAAATTAGATGTAGCTGGAACAGGTAGCTTTTCATCAAGTTTAAGATCACAAACATTCGGAATACAAAACTCATCAAGCTCATCA
The DNA here is from genome assembly GCA_028701945.1 of Bacteroidales bacterium. GTDB lineage: Bacteria > Bacteroidota > Bacteroidia > Bacteroidales > ML635J-15 > Bact-19. Next base: position 4,454 of record JAQVPT010000137.1, on the reverse strand, counting down.
GGTTACGGAATTTCACTATACAATGGACCAACATCAGGACAACCTACTTACGGTCTCATGTTTGCAGGCACTAGCACATACCAAACACACGGATACGTAAGTGCTGATTGGGCGACATACTTTACGATGAATGATAATACCACAAGAGGATGGATTTTTAGAAGAAATACTGTCAATGTAGCAAGCATTAGCGGAGGCGGAGACTTAACAGTTAATGGAAGAATAAGAGTTGGAGATAATGTTCAAACAGAAATATATTCAAATGGCAACCGAGTTAAATTCAAAGCGGAGAATGTCGATGGCATTGGTGAATTTGCGTCTTATGGACTATACCTCCCAATAACAGCCCAGACCTATAACCTTTATCTCGCTGGAAGTCTAAAGATCGGAGAAAACGAAGCCGGACATATCGACATAAGAGATGCTAACACCAGAATAACCGAAGGAAATGGTAACTCAATCAGGCTACAAACTAATAGCGGTTATGTAGATATTGGTCCACAAAATTCATCATGGTCGCATTTTTCAACCGATCGAACAAGATTTTATTTTAACACCGGAATAACTATTGACAGTGGACTAATTGGCACTTACGATGATGATATGCAACTTCAAACAAGCGGAACAACTAGACTTACAGTTCTTAATAGTAATGGTAATGTGGGGATAAATACAACTACTCCAAATGCAAAACTCGACATAAAAGAGCATACAAATTCAGGCATAATGCTATATTTAACTGATGATGACAATTCATCAGGAGAGAATGCACATAAAGCATTACAAATTCAAACGCAAAGCACTGTGCAATCATGGATAGCGACAAACGGGGATGCATTTTTTAATGGTAATATTGGCATTGGGACAACTGCTCCAGACGAAAAACTACATGTGGTAGGAAATACGAAAATTAGCTCTTTATCGGGTACTGGTAATCGAATGGTTTATACAGATGCAAACGGAGTTCTAAAAGCCGGAAGTGGAAATGACAATACGAATTGGACTTTATCAGCCAATTTTAGTTATTCACCAGACGATTTATGGGGACACGGTGGCACAAGTGGAGGAACACTTAGTGGAGACGACGCAACAGCACCTTATACTATGCCGTTTAGTTTGACAATAGAAGGCACTAGTTATAATGTTTTGACTATCAGCACCAATGGTTGGGTGGCTTTTGGCAGCGTTTCTTCGTCATACTTTTCAAATAATTGTTTACCTACCTATACATTTTCTGTGCCAGTGATATGTGCATATTGGGACGACCTTGCTGCTGAAGGGAGTAATATTAGATACGGTTATGTTGGATCTAGTCCAAATCGGACAGTAATAATTGACTATGAGGCCAAAACTTATTCTAATAATTATCCTGTGCGATTTCAAGTTCAAATACATGAAGGCTCAGGTTTAATTAACGTAAAATACAGACACGAGATGAGTCCCTTTGCAAATGGGCAATCTGCTACAATAGGATTTCAATTGGCAGGAGGTTTATCAGCTAAGGCATTTCCAATAACATGCAATGGTAAAGTTTTAGATGATAATAGAGATGATGCAGAAGCTTGGTCAGTATGTCCAGTTAGGTAATATAAATCTACTCTCAAATTGATGTGAATATGTGGAGATGTTAGGATGTATAAATTCTTTACAGATTACAGTCCCCGCTTATCATCATACGATTTTTAATCGTTTTCTCCCGCCGCTTTAAGTCGTTCAGTATTTTCTGCCATAGTAAGCTGGTCTATTAATTCTTGAATATCACCTAACATTACATTTTGGAGATTATATGCAGTAAAATTAATTCGATGGTCAGTTACTCTCCCTTGTGGAAAGTTGTAAGTTCGAATCTTTGCAGAACGGTCGCCAGTTGAAACCATTGTTTTACGTTTTTTAGATATTTCGTCCATATATTTTTGATACTCAAGATTATAAAGACGAGTACGCAACTCTTTCATTGCAGTATCTAAATTTTTTAGCTTCGATTTTTCATCCTGACAAATGACAACAAGCCCTGTTGGTATATGCGTTAAACGAATTGCCGAATAAGTAGTATTAACCGATTGTCCACCGGGTCCAGATGAACAAAACTCATCACGTTTAATATCTGCAGGATTTAGCTGAATATCAACTTCGTCAGCCTCAGGTAATATGGCCACTGATGCAGCACTTGTATGGACTCTACCTTGGGTTTCGGTTTGTGGCACTCTTTGCACACGATGCACACCAGATTCATATTTTAAAATCCCATATACTCCGTTACCAGAAATATTAATCACTATTTCCTTATAACCTCCTTGCGTACCTTCAGTAAATCGAGTTACTTCGGTTTTCCAACCTCTATCTTCTGAATATTTTACATACATACGCATTAATTCTCCAGCAAAAAGACTTGCTTCGTCTCCACCTGCACCAGCCCTTATTTCAAGAATAGCATCTTTGTCATCTTCTGGATCTTTAGGAATAAGCAATAGTTTAATCTTATCTTCAAGAGGATCTACTTTTGGTTGTAATTCATCAAGTTCCATCTTTGCCATTTCGCGCATCTCCCCATCTTTTTCAGCAGCAAGAATTGATTTTGCATCATCAATATTAGAAATAATAAGTTTATATTCCTCAAAAGCCTCAATAATAGGCTCAAGTTCTTTATATTCCTTATTTAGCTTTATGTATTTATTCATGTCGGACATTACAGAAGAATCATTCAAGAGATTACCAACCTCTTTAAATCTTGTTTTAACTCCTTCGAGTTTGTCCATTATTATGTTACTTGCCATAAAATTTATAATTATTCGTAAATGTATTCGCCTTTTTCTGATTTAATTGTAAGTTTCTTTTTGTCAGAAGCTTCACAATAACCAATAATTTTTGCATCAACTCCAAAACTCTTGCTAATTTCAATAATCGTAGGAGCAATATCTTCGTCAACATACAATTCCATGCGATGCCCCATATTAAAGACTTTGTACATCTCTTTCCACTGAGTACCACTTTGCTGCTGAATTAACTTAAACAAAGGAGGCACGTCAAACATATTATTTTTAACAACATGCATATTATCGACAAAGTTTAATACTTTGGTTTGAGCTCCACCGCTACAATGGATGATGCCATTTATTTTGTTGCGATATTTTTCGAGTATCTTTTTTATTATTGGTGCATAAGTTCTTGTAGGAGATAAAACAAGTTTTCCAGCATCAAGTTCAACACCATCAATTTTATCAGTTAAATTACATTGTCCAGAATAAACAAACTCACTCGCTATAGCATGGTCGAAACTCTCAGGATATTTTTCCGCCAATTTTTTATTAAACACATCGTGTCGCGCCGAAGTAAGTCCGTTGCTTCCCATGCCACCATTATATTGTTTTTCGTAATTAGCTTTACCAAAAGATGACAATCCGATAATAACATTACCAGGAGCGATTTTCTCATTTGTAATCACATCTTGTCTTTTCATGCGACAAGTAACAGTAGAGTCCACAATAACAGTACGCACGAGATCGCCCACATCGGCAGTTTCGCCCCCAGTAAGCTGGATATTAACGCCAAGTTTTCTCATCTCAGAGCAAAATTCTTCGGTGCCATTTATAATTTCAGAAATAACTTCGCCTGGTATTAATTGTTTATTACGTCCTATAGTCGAAGACAAAAGTATATTATCAGTAGCTCCCACACAAAGCAAATCGTCGATATTCATAACAATTGCATCAATAGCAATACCTTTCCAAACCGACAAGTCGCCAGTTTCTTTCCAGTACATATATGCAAGTGATGATTTTGTTCCAGCTCCGTCTGCATGCATTATATTGCAATAGTCTGCATCATTACCCAAAACATCTGGAATAATTTTACAAAAGGCCTTGGGATACAAACCCTTATCAATATTTTTTATTGCATTGTGGACATCTTGCTTAGAGGCAGAAACCCCACGTGCATTATATCTTGAACTGTCTGTCATTTTTTTGAATGCAAAAATAGTAAATTCTTATTTATAATTGAAGAGCATTTGAATTTTATATCAATTATTCTTCAAAAAACCATATAAAATTCACGAAAAAGGCTATATTTTCACAAATATATTGGGCAAAGTGGAATATAACTTAGTACCTACAAGAACCAAGTTTACGAGCTGAGCATAGCTAAAACTATTTTTTGTTCTAATATCAGATAAAAAAAATATTTAGTTAAAAGAATAATATCTTATTCGCAATCAAATTCGATAAAATTTATTTTTTAAAAGATATTTTCCAAAATGGGTACTTACTACACTTTACACGTGAAGAAATAAGAGGACAATTAACAAATCGTTTAGCAAAAATATTAGATGTTAACCTAGCGGCAATATAATTAGATTATGTCAATAATTAATTGTATCTTTGTTTATGGAAAAAATGGACTTTAGATCAGTTGATTCATCAACAAGAACAGTAATACGCAATAGAGCAATTAAATTG
>JAQVPT010000136.1:6614-9041 GCA_028701945.1 Bacteroidales bacterium | reverse complement strand
CAAACTTAGAAATCATAATGGGTTATCTATCGTTAGAAAAAAGAAATTTATTGATGAGTTTTTAAAGGCATAAAGACTTCTGAAAAAGTAAAAGGAGTCCAAAAATGAACTCCTTTCTTTTAACTTTCTCGTCAGTCATCAAGTGTATCCCTAGCAGGTTGCTCTCCAGCAGAGCCTACGTCCGTTTAGCTTTATAAATCAAAAGTAAGTGAAAGAATTTAGATATGGATATTTTGAAAGAAAAATCACCAACTATTTTGTCCACTTGAAGAACTAGTGTTAAAAAAACCAACTATTTTGTCTATTATGCCAAAAACTATTTTCAGCTATACGCGAGCAGAGCTATTATGGCAATAGCGATACAGGCTAACCCAGCTTCTTGCATCTGCCACTGGGTCAACACTTAACCAAATACTTACATCGCTATCGTAGTATCTTGTTACAAAGCGCTCAATGAGCATAATCCAAAGTATCTTTGGAAATGTCGATAGTGCAAAAGAAATTTTTCAAAACTTTACATTTGGATGAAACAATAACTGAATGAACCCAGGTAGATTTTTTGCGAACACCATTAATAGGTCACAAACCTAAAATCCTAAATGGCACGAAAATAAAGGAGAAAGAAAGGTCTGATACTTCATTAGTCAAGCCCTCTCTTGACAGTTTGAATTTCCTCTTTTGGCAACAATGTCCAAATTATTGGGAACGACACTCCTTGATAAGCAACACTTAACATTAGAATATTGATGTCGGTTTGTCCTAATTTTCAATTGGTTCTGTCAAGGCTATTCAAGTACAAACTCTGCGCGACGATTAAGAGCATGTTCTTCGCGAGAACAATTAGTATTATCATCGCAACTGTTTGTTAGTTGTTTTTCGCCATGATAACCCATTTTAAGTTTGGATTTATCATCTATACGTGCAGATATATAGTTATATACCGATTCAGCTCTTTTGAGTGACAATTCCATGTTGTATGCATCAGAACCCCGGCTATCGGTATGTGCATGTATAGTAATTGTATTAAACTTATGATCGCTAAGATATTCAATCACTTGATTTAAATTATTTACCGCTTCTCCTGATAAGTCTGATTTATCAAAAGCAAAATATATCGGCTTAAATACTGGAATATCTTTTTTAGATAAATCAACAGGTTCGTCAACAGGTTCATCTACAGGTTCGTCAACAGGTTCATCTACAGGATCATCTACAGGATCATCTACAGGATCATCTACAGGATCATCTACAGGATCATCAACAGGTTCGTCAACAGGTTCGTCAATAGGTTCATCTACAGGTTCATCTACAGGTTCATCTACAGATTCATCTACAGGTTCATCTACAGATTCATCTACAGGTTGATCTACAGGTTCATCTACAGGTTCATCTACAGGTTCGTCAACAGGTTCATCTACAGGTTCATCTACAGGTTCATCTACAGATTCATCTACAGGTTCGTCAACAGGTTCGTCAACAGGTTCATCTACAGGTTCATCTACAGATTCATCTACAGGTTGATCTACAGGTTGATCTACAGATTCATCTACAGTGTCGTCAACAGGATTATCCTGAGGATTATCGGCAATTCTATTTGTTGATTCTGTTTTAAGAGTCCATGTATATACATCGTCCATACCTTCACCCCCATCCCGATTGGAGCTTAACAAACCATATTTATTATTTTCGTGGTCGATAGCACAGAAAAAAGAAAAGTCATCTCCTTTAGAATTAAAAGGTTCCGGTAACAAAGAAATTTCATTGTTTTCATTCAGCTTATATAGATCCAAGCCACCAATTCCACCACCTCGATCTGATGAGAATATAAGTTCATTTTTCTCATTAATAAACGGGAACATTTCTTTGTCTTTTGTATTAACGGCTTCAACATTTTCGGGTGTTCCCCAATCATCAGGATTAAGTAAAACTCTGTAAATATCTGTTTGTCCTTTACCTCCCGGCTTATCCGACACATAATACAAATATTTTTCTTCAGAATCGAAACAAGGGTGTCCTGTGGAGTACTCTTCGTTATTCAAATCAAAAGCAATTTCGTCGCTCCATTTCCCATCTGCATACTTCATATAAAATATCCCCAATTTCTTCGATTCCAGATTTTTAGTATAAAAAGCAAGAGTTTTATCAGAATTTAGGCATACTTGCCCTTCGTGAAATTTTGTATTAAGTTTTTTAACCAAAGATTTAATTATATCGTCTTTACTATCTGTATAGAATTGGCAAAAATATCTTCCGTTTTCGCTATTGTATCTATTGATAGGATACGAAGATTTTTTGTCTGACACATAGATAATATCATTATCTACATATACTGCCGAAAACTCAGCTTCAGAAGTGTTAAACGATGCACTTTGAAGTTCAATATCAGTATTTTGTGTTTGTGCATTAGATGTATTTGCAACAAACATT
>JAQVPT010000136.1:0-6514 GCA_028701945.1 Bacteroidales bacterium | reverse complement strand
CAGCATCATTTAAAATAGTCAAACCTGCAGCAAGACTTTTATTTAAAGGAGTGTGTACCGTAAGGGTTTGTGTACATGGTGCACCATCAAAACCAATCCATTGATGTCGAGAAACAATATTTATCGACAACATATCTGCACTTCCAGCATACCCTGGGTTCATCCTCAATGTGTTAAACATATAATGAGAAAACATTGGGTCGCTCTGCGCTGACATTTGCAACGAAACAAACATCAAACAAATGAAACAACTGAATAAAGCTAAATTTTTCATATAATAATTATATTTAATACTTAATATAAACAAATCCTTTTAACACAGTATCGTCATTATCGTTAAGTTTAAGAACATAATAATAAGTTCCTGAAGGCAATTGACTATCACTTGAATTTTTACCTTCCCATTCATTTTGATACGGAGACATACTATAAACTTCGTTACCCCATCTACTGAACACATATAGTTCATTATTAGGATATTGTTCAAGACCAGATATTACTAATCTATCACCTGTTCCATCACCATTAGGAGAAAAAGCCTGAGGCACTGCAACGACCAAATCTCCTAAAACAGTAATAATTGCTGTGTCAGAAGAAGCACAAGAATTAGTTGTCCCTGTAACTACAAAAGTAAAGTCTTGCATAGTAGTTATTGAAGGAGCAGTAAATAATGGATCGCTACATGTTGAACATGATAAATTATCGATCGGAGTCCAATCGTATGTATCGGCACCTGAAACAATTATTTGTGAAGTTTGAGTAGAATATATTGCTGTATCAGAAATTGAAATTACTAATACAGGATACGGATTAACTTCTACTGTTTGCATTGTGCGACCTCCATGATTTACACATCCATTTGTAGACACAGCCTCAAAGTAGAACACTGTATCATTATTTAGATTTGTACTGTGCGGAACAGTTCCGAGCAGATTACCTCCAATATTTGCATCATAAATATTAATAATGCTGGAGTTCTCAGCTGTTGCATTTATTTGGAATGTATCACCTTCACATAAACTCATTATAGGATTATCAACTACAGGATCACCTGGTGCAGGATTAACTGTAATAATTGTTTCTGTCCTATCTGAAGGACTACATCCATTTGCAGAAATTGCTTCTACAAAATAACTTGTGGTAGCATCTGGAGTAATACCAAGAGGCAAAGTACCAAGAAAATCTCCGTTGGTAGCATCAGAATACACATCATAATGATCTACATTATCACCTGTAGCTGTTAATTGAGATGTTTCTCCACCACATAAAATATTTGGAGTAGCAGTTACAACAATATTTTCGGGTATAGGATTAACAATAATATTAGTATTATAAACACTATAATCTGAAACAGAACATCCATTTACATCAGTAATCTCAGTAACAACAAATACAAATGTACCAGCCTGATCAGGTAATAAAGTAATTACCTCATCAACAGCACTTATTGTTTGGTCGGTAGCAGAAAGTGGATCTAATGGATCACCATTAACTGTCCATGAAACATTTAGTGGATAATTTGCATTATTATCATTTAATACCAATTCGATATTTTCTCCTAGGCATAATTCAATATCTTCGGAATAAGGATTTGCAACACCATTTAAGAAGCATGTAACATCTGGTTCAGCATTTACAATTACTGTTGGATTGTATTGACTAGGATTAGAACTGCTACATAAATTTGCATCTGTAATATTAGTAAATACAATTTCGTAGATACCTGCATCTGGATGATTGTTAATAAGTTCAAACCCAGCGGCATCAACACTTACATCTGTTCCTGCAAGAGGGTGAGTATCGCTCCCGTTAACTGTCCATGAAACAGTAAACGGATAAGTACCTGCAGTAGCATCTGACCATAGAAGCAATAAATCTTCGCCATAACAAAAATCTGTTGTATAATCTGTAGTTATTACATTTCCATTAAGGCTAATTTCTGCTTCTGGCTCAGGATTAACTGTAAAACTACAATCGAACACAGTTAAATCATTAATTATACATCCATTATTATCAGTAATTGATATAAATTCAATTTGATAAGTACCGGGATCGGGATTAGCATTAATCAATTCCTGACCGTCTGCAGTTACTTCAACATCTGTTCCTGCTAAAGCATTCCCTGAATCAGAGTTTATTGTCCACGAAACGGTAAAAGGATAATCTCCTATTGAAGCATTTTCAAAAATAAGCACTATAGCCTCACCAAAACATATTTCTTCGCTACTACCTGAACTCACACTATTTCCTTGCAATAACAATTCTACATCAGGTTCCTGTGTAACAGTAATATTAGCGTGATAAGCATTAAGATCAAAAACAATACAGCCATTATCGTCTGTAATTTCTGTAATTTGGATACTATATGTTCCAGCGTCAGGAATTGCATTTATTAATGCATCACCAATTGCACTTACGCTTGTTGTTCCTGAAAGTGGGTTTGCAGGATCGTCGTTAACTTCCCACGAAACTGTAAATGGGAAACTTCCGCTAATAGCTTCGTTAAAGTTAATATTTAATGCATTTCCCTGGCAAATAGTTTCAGAATAATCTGGTGTAAGAGGATTTCCATTGACAGTAAAATTAACATCAAGAGCATCACCATGAATAGTTTCAACAGCCCCCATATCGATATTGCAACCCATTACCCTGCTACTACCGTTTATATCTGTAAGAATTCCATCTGGTAAAAATGAGATATCGCCCTGATCGATACATGGAGAACCGTCTATCATATCCCAGTCGGCAGAATCCCATCCTACAACTCCGGTTCCATAATTAGAAGTAGGATTAACAAAATTTGGACCCAGAGCATTATCAGAATCAATCTGAATATTGTTTACTCCTGCAGGTGGAGTAAACGAAAACGCAGAATTTGAAACAGTTGCATTAGATATTGTAGCAGGATTATTATTATTTCCCCAAATTATACTATTTGAGATTTCCTGATTTGTAGAATTCCCAATAGAACAACCACCAACATTGTTTACTATTGTACTATTAATCAGGCTATTATTTCCATTTCCAGCATTTGTACTATGTCCGTAACCATATGACTGGTTATTGGCACTAATACAATTAACTGTACGGCAATTATTACAATTACCGTATCCGTATATGCCCAATCCATTGTTGTTTACAACCAAATTATTTTCGATAGTAGAATATTGAGCATCAACAGCAAGAGCAACCCCCTGTCTGTTTGTATGAACATAACAATTTCTAACAATTAGATCGTCGAAATCTTCAGCTAAAGCATAAGTACCATAGTCAGCAACCCAAATTCCTGCTCCATTTTGAGAATCACCTAAGAAACCATTGTCGGTAACTTCACAATTGTCAACCAAACCTCTCGAATACAAATAGATTCCACCACCGCATGATGCTCCTGATTCGCCTTCGTAAGGAGTTGGATTTTTAACAATATTATTTCCGGCAACATAAGAATTTTGTAGTATTCCATTTACGACATAAACACCACCGCCGTTATTTACTTTATTATTATTAGCAGAAGCAGCAGCAGGATAATTATCGTTTGCACGCCCCAGATTATTAATAACAGAGCAATTATCAACAATACTTTGCGTATCTTCTGACCCAATAATAACTATTCCCGCTCCATCTGTTCTCCAATAGTCGAACGCCCCAAATCCAAAGATACCCGGGCTATAGAAGTTAGCACCAGTTGCTTCATTGTTTTGAACAAGACAATTTGTGGCATAAGCACCATCGTACATAGCAATACCAGCTCCGCCATATCTTGCTTTATTATTTTCTACAATACAGTTTGTTACGATACCATTACCAATTAGAGAAACACCGCCTCCACCTGTATGAAATGCTTTTTGCTTAGATTCTTCCGTGTTTTCCAATCTAATATCTTCGTTTGCAAAGCCACCGGTAATAGTAAAACCATCCAAAATTGTAGTATCGGGCATTGGACTTGGGATATACATATCTATTCCTTCGTAGGTGGATGTATAGAATCCATTAGAACCATACCAAACAACATGATAGCTACCTGTTCCATCAAGGATAGTAGGATTTGCAAAGTCCCATGGATTAGCAGAGGCTAACTCACGTCCACCTTCCACACCAATGGCACGGGTAGTTTCATTTCCAAAGAAACCACCATAAACATTTACTCCGGAATACATAATAAATGATTTGTACTCGGCAGTAGATTGTAGGCCGGTTGCATCGGTAATGTATTCTGTAGGCATATATGTACCTTGTGCCACCCAAACTTCGCATTCATTTGGCGAAGCATTTGCCTCATCAATAGCATGCTGAACTGTAGCAAAAGCTGTACTCCAACACAATCCATCGTTTGAATCGCTACCTGTTGTCTTTACATAATAAATATTTCCAATAGCTTCTGTTACAGTTATTACTCCATTAAGGTCTGAAACATTAACAAAACAACCACTATTATCTTCGATACTAATTACATCTATTTCGTATGTACCCAAAGCCAATGTTTCATCAAACAACACAGTACCCTGAGAACTAACTACCATAGATCCTGACAGAGAATTTCCCGGATCATCATTTACCACCCATGTAATATTATAAGGATAATCTCCTGAACTTGCTCCTTCGAATGTAAATACCACATTAGATTGGCTACAAGCATTTATCAGGTATCCATTCTGTAGTGCATCACCATTTATATTAAGGGAAGCTATTGCAGCATCAAATGAAGATTCGTAAGCACCGATTTCGATTTCGCAACCAAGTATTCTACTATTTCCCGCAAAATCTTCGTTAAAACCTGTTGGCAAAAGACTCATATCACCTTGACCAATAAGCGGAGATGAATTTTGAAGGCTCCAGTCAGCAGTTGCCCAATCTCCTACTCCAAGTCCGTAACCTGAAGAAGGTGAAGTAAACTGAGGACCTAAGGTATTATTGGCATCGATTTGAAAATTATCGGTTCCGGCAGGAGGTGAAAATGAAAATGCAGAATTGTTTACAGTAGCATTGCTAATACTGGCAGGATTATTATTATTTCCCCAAATTACACAACTAAAAATTTCCTGATTATTAGCATTTCCGATAGTACAACTACCTCCATTATTAACTATAGTAGAATTAATAAGACTATTATCTTCATTATTAGAATTTGAACTTTGTCCGTAACCATAAGACTGATTATTAGCACTAACACAATTTACAGTGCGGCAATTACTGCAATTTCCAAAACCATAAATACCTATTCCCTGATTATTTGCAACAAGATTACTTTCTATAGTAGAATACTTGGAATCTACAGCCAATGCTGCTCCTTCTCTGTTAGTATGGATATAACAGTCTCTCACAATAAGGTCATCGTAATCTTCTGCAAGAGCATAAATTCCATAATCAGCAACCCATACTCCGGCACCATTTTGAGAATCTCCCTGGAAACCATTGTCTGTTACTTCACAATTTTCGACTAAACCTCTTGAATACAAATAAATTCCACCACCACAAGAAGCACCTGATTCTCCTACATACGGATATGGATTTTTTACAATATTATTAGAACTAATCAAGGAATTCTGAATAGTTGAGTAAATTAAATAAACACCTCCACCATTATTAACTTTATTATTGGTAGAAGAAGCTGCAGCAGGATAATTATCGTTTGCTTCACCAAGGTTTGAACTAATAGTACAATTATTTATAACACTTGTAGTAGTTTCTGATCCCACAGCCAAAACACCAGCACCATCTGTCCTCCAATAATCAAAGGAGCCAAAGCCAAAAATTCCTTCGCTATAGAAATTTATGCCTGTGGCTCTATTATTTTGCACCAAACAATTTTGAGCTATACCACCATCAAAAAGAACAATTCCAGCTCCTCCATATCGAGCTTTATTATTTTCTACTATACAATTGCTAATTATACCATTGCCAAAAACCGCTGCACCTCCACCAGAAGCATGTAAAGCTTTTTCTTTAGATTCCTGAGTATTTTCGAAACGGATATCTTCATCTGCAAAAGCACCAGTAATAGTAAATCCATTAATTGTAGTAGGGACATCCAATGCATTAGGAATATATATTTCTATACCTTCGTAATCAAAAGGCACAAAGCCCGTTGACCCAAACCACACAGTATGATATTTTCCTGTACCATCTAGTACAGTAGGATTTGCAAAATCCCAGATATCGGCAGAAGCCAGTTGTCGTCCTCCTGCAACTCCAATTTCTTTTGTGGATTCAGTTCCGGCAAAACCACCATATACATCAACACCTGAATACATAATAAAGCTCATATATTCATCATTTGTTTGAAGACCTGAATAATCAGATAAATACGCAGTAGGGCTATATGTACCCTGGGCTACCCATACTTCACCACCACCATCTGCATAAGCCTGATCGATAGCATACTGGATTGTTTGAAAAGCGTTTTCCCAGGTCAAACCATCGTTAGTATCACTTCCATCAGTCTTTACATAGAAAATTGAACCAGATTCAGTTTCACCTTCTAATTGTGAATAAGCATTTAAACAACTTATTGAAA
>JAQVPT010000135.1 GCA_028701945.1 Bacteroidales bacterium | reverse complement strand
ATCTTAACCAGATTAAAGCGAAACTCAAGGATACTTCCGAATCCTGGATAGGTGCAACTCTTTTTGTTATGAATATTATGAATTTTGCAAATATTCTAAATCTGACTTTCTGAGGAAGCCCTAAATAATCTTCATAAAATAAATGGGCGGCCAATATAAAATACACGATCAAAATGCCATTTACTTAACCACCATGACAATCGTTGAATGGATTGATATTTTTACACGAAAACAACAAAAAATAATGATTGTTAATTAATTGCAATACTGTAAAAAAGAAAAACATCAATTTTTTTCGTAAATTTGTTTGAAACTTGATTAAGCAATTTTGAAAAAGCAGGTAAAATATTTTTTTATTTTAGCAGTACTGTTAAACACTGCATTTAATGCTTTTACTCAAGAAATTGATACTATAAAAATAAATATTACTAATACTGTCTATGATACAGTACAAGTCCATAATAATGTCTATCAATTCGATACTCTTTATATTGACCCATTTATAGAAAGATACGAAATATCGCCATCATACACTAATTTTTGGGTAAACTGGAGAACATATTCGGGTGATCAAGGACAACTAAAAAAACAAAGTAACTATACAATCGGATTAGAACTATCTGCATCTAAGAGCAAATTTTCATTGTCCACAGGATTTTTCTTTTCAAAAATTTTAAATGATTTTCAGTTTTATGATAAGTACGAGATGGTTGATAGCTCTGTAAACTTTGATATTAGCACTACTTCATATTTTCAAATTGACACAACTGGTGCCGACTTTTATGTAACTGAAGACTCGGTACTAATAGACAGCACATTCATTATTGTTAACGATACTACATTTATATACTTAATAGATACTACAGAAATAACTATATCTGATACCGTATTTAATACAGTTTACGATACTACTCAAATTGATACTAGTTTTATTAAAACTGGCAAAATACAATATTTTGAAATCCCTCTTATTTTTAGATTTCGGGTTTATCAAGGCAATAAAATCGAATTACTCGCTGGGGTAGGTGCAATATTTGGGATTCTTCAGTTTTCAGAGTTTTATTATTGGCGACAACAAGAAGGGGACGTTGTCCTGGTTTCAGAAGAGGTAAAAAGGAAGATTATTCCATCTATTTGGATATCTGTAAAATTATCATACTATCCAGTCAAAAATGCAGGTGTTTTCATTGAGCCACATTACAATCCCAGAATAATATCACTATTTACGTCAGATGCGAAAATTATAACTATTGACGATCGGTTTGGAGTAAGATTTGGGATTAATTATACGTTTTAAACCCTGAAATTGGTCGTAGAAGACCTTCAAGGAACTCGAAGACTTCCTACGACCAATTTGTAAAAAACAACTTATAGTTTTTCTATTTTTGTTTTTGCGTCGTTATAATTTTTTTCAACTTTTGCCCAATCTAAAACATTCCAAATAGCATTAAGATAATCGGGTCGCTTGTTTTGGTATTTTAGATAGTAAGCGTGTTCCCAAACGTCAATTCCGAGAATTGGAACTCCTCGCACTTTTGCAATATCCATTAATGGATTATCTTGATTAGGAGTTGACGTTACTGCTAGTTTTCCTTTCTTAGTGAGGATTAGCCATGCCCAACCAGAACCAAACTGAGTGGCACCAGCTCTTTCTAGTTCAAGTTTAAGATTTTCAAAATTCCCAAACTGTTCGTTTATCATTTTCAATAAATCCCCATCGGGTTTAACTTTTGCATTTGGTGATAAAATATCCCAAAACAAGGTATGATTATAATGTCCGCCACCATTATTTCTTACGCCAGCATTAAATTTACTAACATTTAACATAAGATACTCAAGACTATGGTTTTCTGCTTCTGTATCTTTAATAGCATCATTAAGTTTGTTTACATATCCCTGATGATGCTTTGTGAAATGAACTTCCATAGTTGCAGCGTCTATATGTGGTTCCAAACTTTTGTATTCATAATTTAACTTAGGCAGCTCGTGTACTTGTGCACTTAAACCGCTTGGTATTGCAAATAGAATTATTAATGTTTTACTAAATATCTGATTATTCATAGCTTTTTATTTTTTAATGTTTAATAATATAAACAAGCTTATTTAGAATTTGTTTAAATAAGAGCGTTTTTTAGGTTATTATGATTTTTTAGACAAGCATAAAGAGCTATTTGTTTATAAAATTTAGAAATAGATAAGTATAATTTTCTAACTTTGTAAACTAAAAGAAATTACATGGATAATTATATTCGTCCGGATTCTGAAGAATTGGATAATGTCGATAAGGAATATGAAAAGGCGTTGAGGCCTTTAGATTTTGTCGATTTTAGCGGGCAGGATAATATTGTTGAGAATTTAAAAGTTTTTGTCAAAGCAGCAAACATGCGTGATGAGGCTTTAGACCATGTTTTGTTGCATGGTCCTCCGGGTTTAGGCAAAACAACACTTGCAAATATAATTGCCAATGAATTAGATGTGGGATTTAAAGTTTCATCGGGTCCTGTTTTAGACAAGCCCGGCGATTTGGCTGGTTTGCTCACTAGTTTAGATGCTAATGATGTTTTATTTATTGATGAAATTCATCGTCTAAACCCTATTGTTGAGGAGTATTTGTATTCTGCAATGGAAGATTATCGTATTGATATAATGATAGATAAGGGTCCAGCAGCTCGCTCTGTGCAAATACCTTTGGAACCGTTTACACTTATTGGAGCAACTACTCGCTCGGGTTTATTGACAAGTCCTTTAAGAGCAAGATTTGGAATTAATTGCCATCTTAATTACTACACCGCAATTATTTTGGAAAAAATCATCAAACGTTCGGCCTCAATTCTTGAAGTCCCGATAATTGATGATGCAGCAGCTGAAATTGCTCGCAGAAGTCGTGGTACGCCACGTATTGCCAATGCCCTTTTAAGACGAGTGAGAGATTTTGCTCAGGTAAAAGGGAACGGAACAATCGACATTAAAATTTCAAAATATGCTTTAGAGGCACTAAATATCGACAAATATGGACTTGACGAAATGGATAATAAAGTCTTACTCACAATTGTCGATAAATTTGCTGGAGGTCCAGTAGGATTAAAAACTATTGCTACTGCGGTTGGTGAAGACGAAGGAACAATAGAAGAAGTGTATGAGCCGTTTTTAATTATGGAAGGCTTTATAAAAAGAACCCCGAGAGGACGCGAAGCTACCGAAAAAGCATATCATCATTTGAATAAAACAAATCCTGCAATTCAACGAAAACTGTTTTAGTTATGAAAAAAATTACATTGTGTTTGTTATTGGTTATTATGACTGTATTAGGGTTTTCACAAAAATCTCACAGTGATATTATTGACGTTAAAGAATATATTATTACTCTTGATATTACCGATATTATCGGCGAGTATATTGAGGGGCATACAAGTTTGCGATTATCGCCGATGCAAGAAAATACAAATACGTTTTTACTTGACTTGCAAAATCTTTCCATAGATTCGATTACTTGCAATCAGTCAGAACTCAGTGACTACACTTATAATGATACTCTGATAAGCATCGAACTTGACAATAGTTTTGGTCCCACCGACGAAATTACAATCAATGTGTATTATCATGGTAATCCTCAAAAAGACCCATCAGGTTGGGGAGGATTTTATTTTATGGATGGTTACGCATTTAATCTTGGTGTAGGTTTTGATGATGTGCCACACGTATATGGCAGAGTATGGTTTCCTTGTAATGACGATTTTATAGACAAAGCAATATACAAAACAATTATTACAACTCAGCAAAATCATACCGCAGTTTGTGGCGGAGAGTTGATACAAGTGATTGAAAATACTGCTGAGCAAACAAAAACTTACGAGTGGCATCTAAACTATGAAGTGCCTACATATTTAGTTTCTGTTGCGGTTGGAGATTACAAGTTGCAATCACATATTTACGAAGGAATAGAAGCCAATATTCCAGTTGAATTTTATATTTACCCTAACGATAGTGCACGCACTGCAAACTCTTTTGTTAATATTGATAGTGTTTTGCGAATTTACGAAACAAAATACGGTGCATATCCATGGAATAGAGTAGGCTATGTTTCGGTTCCTTTTAATAGCGGAGCAATGGAGCATGTAACCAATATTGCAATGGGAAGAGATTTTATTAATGGAACTCTTGATTATGAGGATTTGTTTTATCACGAATTAGCCCACATGTGGTTTGGTGATTATATTACTTGCTCCTCGGCAGAAGATATGTGGATAAACGAAGGTTGGGCAACATATAATGAAACTGTTTTTACACAATATTTGAATGGGTTAAATGCTGCAAGAGAATATCGCAATGCTTCTCACGAAAAGGTACTACGTTATTATCATATTGAAGATGGTGGGTTTCATGCTCTTTACCCAATGGACCAAAGTCTGACATATTCGCGTACCGTTTATGAAAAAGGTGCCAGTACAGCTCATTCGCTGCGTGGATATCTTGGAGATGAATTATTTTTTGGTGGTATGACGCAATTTTTACAAGAGAACGCTTACACTTCCGTGTCATCGTATGATATGAGAGATTTCCTTACTGATTATACCGGAATTGATATGACAGATTTTTTTGATGATTGGGTGTTTTCTCCTGGCTTTTTTCATTTTTCAATTGATTCGGCTATTGTTCAGCCAAACGGAGCTGAGTTTGATGTTACTGTTTATATGCAACAAAAACTTCGTGGTCGCGATACTTATGCTAACTCTAATAGGGTTGAGGTAAGTTTTATGAACACTGATTATAGCGTACAAACAGAACTGATGGAATTTGATGGGCAATTTGGCGTTCAAACATTTACAATACCTTTTAATCCTATTTTAACATTATGCGATTATAACCAAGTTTTGGCGGATGCCACAATTGACCAAGTTAAATTTGTGAAATCTACAGGTTTATCATATTATAATTACACTTATTTTGTTGCTGAGGTACAATCTGTTAACGCAAATGACAGCACTTTTTTTCGTGTAACTCATAACTGGGCTGCTCCTGACACTTTTAAGACTAAAATTCCAGGTCTTATAATTGCTAATCATAGATACTGGACAATTGAGTCAGTACAAACAGGAAATTTTAAAGCTAAAGGCCGTTTTACTTATAATTATAGTGCTAGCAGCTCAGGGTATGTTGATAATAGCTTTATTACTAACACCCTCGATTCTTTGGTGCTGTTGTATAGACCAAATAAAGCTGCCGATTGGAATATTGAGCCTGCAAATCAAGTTAATGTTGTCAGAAAGTTTACTGTCGATTCAGTTAAAACTGGAGAATATGCACTCGCAATATGGAATTGGGATATTTATACAGATATTATCAATCAGAAAAAAATTGCAAATCTTGTTGATATTTATCCTAATCCAAATACAGGAGAATTTTATTTAAAAACCGAAGAAAATTATTCTGGAACAGCACAAATATTTAGTAATACAGGAGCACTTGTCTATCAAACGGATATTAAAAATACCGATACTGAGATTAGATTTGAACTCGGTAATTTATCTGATGGATTGTATTTTTTACAATTGATAGATGATAAATCAAATAGAGTTATAACAAAGAAAATTATTGTCCAAAAATAGAATTAAATTATGAGTTTTGTTAACGAGTTGGAGTGGAGAGGCATGATACATGATATAATGCCCGGAACGGAAGATTTACTGAATAAGGAATTTGTTACTGCTTATGTGGGAATAGACCCAACAGCAGATTCGTTGCATATTGGTCATTTGGTAAGTATAATGATGCTGAAACATTTACAATTGAGCGGACATAGACCAGTTGTGGTTTTGGGCGGAGCTACTGGAATGATTGGAGACCCGAGTGGTAAATCGCAAGAACGTAATTTACTTGACGAGGCGACTTTAAGACATAATCAGGAAGCTATTAAAAATCAACTTTCAAAATTTCTTGATTTTAATACCGATAAAAAAAATAAAGCAGAATTGGTTAACAATTACGATTGGATGAGCAAATTCTCATTTCTGGATTTTATTCGAGATATTGGTAAGCATCTCACTGTGAACTATATGATGTCGAAAGATTCTGTAAAGAAACGCATAACTGGTGAAGATAAAAGTGGTATGTCATTTACTGAATTTACGTATCAGTTAGTTCAGGGCTACGATTTTTTGCATTTGTATAATAATTATAATTGTAAATTACAAATGGGTGGTAGCGACCAATGGGGAAATATTACCACTGGAACAGAATTAATACGTCGCAAAGTTGCCGGCGAAGCGTTTGCTCTTACTTGTCCGCTTATTACAAAAGCTGATGGCGGTAAATTTGGCAAAACCGAATCAGGAAATATTTGGCTAGACCCTGAAAGAACAAGTCCATATTCATTTTATCAATTTTGGCTTAATGTTTCAGATGAAGACGCAGCTAAATACATAAAAATATTTACGATTTTAGATAAAGATATTATAGATACTATTGTCGAGGAACATCGACAAACACCGCATTTAAGGATACTCCAGAAGCGACTTGCCGAAGAAATTACAATAATGGTGCATTCGAAAGATTGGCTACAAACTGCAATTGAGGCATCAGAAATTCTATTCGGAAAATCTACAAGCGATAGTCTAAAGAAGCTTGACGAAAGAACTTTTTTAAGTGTTTTTGAAGGTGTACCAATGTACGAAGTAAATAAGTCGGATATTGAAACTGGAGTAAATGTTTATGATTTGTTAACTGATAATACCGGGATTTTTTCATCAAAAGGAGAACTTCGCAGAACCATTCAAGGAAACGGATTAAGCATTAATAAAGAAAAATATACAGATCTTGAAGGAATAATAGACACAACATTTTTAATTAACGACAAATACATCTTAGTCCAAAAAGGTAAGAAAAATTATTTTTTGATTCTAACTAAATAATAAGAACTTTGTAATTATAAGATTGTTTTCAAAACCAAAACCACTATGAAAAATAAAATTACAATTTTGACAATAGTATTATTTCTGCATAGCTTTATCGGCTTTTCGCAGAAGGATTCTACTATAATTTCTAAATATCAGGAGTTTGCATTATTTATTACTGGACAAGAGTTTCCTGCATCAAACACCGATACATCAATCAACCGGGACTTTTGGACAGAGTATCAGTTGAAAATCAATGAAGACTGGCCAAGTATGGATAGCTCACGTTTAACGCCTATGCGTAACTGGAGTGATGATGTAATAAAACCCGAAATAAATGATAGTTTAACATTGTTTTATCCATTTTCTGGGCCTGATTTTTTACATGCTCATGTTTTATTTCCAAATGCAAACAACTATCTTTTTCTCGCTCAAGAACAATTAGGCGATATTCCTGATATTTCAAAAGCAAGTGAACGTGATTTGTCTGATTATCTTGATAAATTCTACTATTCAATACGAGATATTTATAAAAGAAGCTATTTTATTACAGGACGCATGAACACTGACTTACATAATGCCAGAGTTAAAGGCGTCCTACCAGTAATCATCTTTTTTATGTCGCAAACTGGGCATGAAATTCACGATATAAAATATGAAACATTTGATGCTAATGGCAGTTTTAAAGAAATCAAATCAATTACAGGTCGATTTTCAGCAACTGAAAGTGTTTCAATAACATTTAGCGAAACTGGAAGTGATAAAGTTAAAACCTTAAGATATTTTCGTTGTGATATTTCAGATAGTGGTTTTGCTGCAACACCAATATTCAAGTCATATCTTGATAATCTCCACAATGTCAATACTTATGTTAAATCTGCATCGTATTTGTTGCATTACGGAACTTTCGATATTATTAGAAATATTGTTTTGGATAATTCCGATGCAGTTTTACAAGATGATACTGGCATACCATTAAAATATTATAAACCTGAAATTTGGACAACAAAACTTTTTGGTGTATATGTTAAGCCTATATCCGATTTTACAAGTCCATATTTAATGCAACCTGATCTAAAAACGATTTATGACAATGGGGAAAATATTGATTCTTTACCATTTTCTTTGGGATATCATTGGCGAACAGGCGAACAGAATCAGATGTTTTTTATAAAAAATAAAATAGAGCAAAACGACGAATAATGACAAAAAGAGCACTAAAAAAAGGAACCATGGTTTACCCATTACCAGCTGTGATGGTTAGTTGTGGGTCAACACCCGAGGAATACAATATTATTACTATAGCATGGACAGGAACAATTTGTTCAGACCCGCCAATGTGTTATATATCAGTGCGAAAAAACAGACATTCGCATGGCATAATAAAGAAAAATATGGAATTTGTTATTAACCTAACTAACAGTAAACTAGTTTATGCGACTGATTGGTGTGGAGCAAAATCTGGCGATAAACATAACAAATTTAAGGAAATGAAACTTACTCCTGGCAAAGCACAAGAAGTTTCATGTCCAATAATTGAGGAATCGCCACTTAATATTGAGTGTAAAGTAACACAAATTATAGAATTAGGTTCTCACGATATGTTTGTAGCAGAAGTTGTTGCTGTTAATGCAGATGAGGCTCACTTTGACAAGGAAACGAACCAATTTCAGTTGGCAAATGCTGAAATGATGTGCTATTTACATGGCAAATACTATAATGTGGGCAAAAAAATTGGTAAATTTGGATACTCAGTTATGGGGACAGGCAAAAAGAAAAAATAATTTTAACGTTTGTTCTTTTGAACATTTGCTCATATTATATGTTATAAAAATAAAAACATAATTTATGGATACAGTTGATATTAAATGGAATGAACAAATGTCTTTCACTGTAGATGTGGATGGACACTCATGTGTAATTGATGCGAAAAGTGAATCTGGAGGATTGGATGAAGGACCAAGACCAAAACCTCTGTTGTTATCTGCTCTCGGTGGTTGTACTGCAATGGACGTAATTTCTATTTTACGAAAGATGCGTATTGAACCCGAAAGTTTTAATGTTGTTGTTGATGGTGAGCTAACTGATGAACACCCAAAACATTATCATACAATAATTATTAAATATTTATTGACAGGACAAAATATAGACCCA
>JAQVPT010000134.1 GCA_028701945.1 Bacteroidales bacterium | reverse complement strand
TATAATGTTATGGGACTGCCTGTACATAGATTATATAGTGAACTAATGAAATTTTAAATTTAAATATCGAATTTATACGCACAATTAAAGAATATGAAGATTATCAAATAACTTAAAAAAGTATTTATCTTTGATAATTTACGAGTTGGCGGAAAAAGAACATTAACTCCGTCCTTTAGGTTAGGGTCAAGAGCATAAACGAGTTGGCGGAAAATGAACATTAACCCCGTCCTTTAGGTTAGGGTCAAGAGCATAAACGAGTTGGCGGAAAAAGAACATTAACACCGTCCTTTAGGTTAGGGTCAAGAACATAAACGAGTTGGCGGAAAATGAACATTAACCCCGTCCTTTAGGTTAGGGTCAAGAGCATAAACGAGTTGGCGGAAAAAGAACATTAACCCCGTCCTTTAGGTCGGGGTCAAAAACATAAACGAGAAAAGGGCTTTAGCCCTGACAATAATAATAACTTTTAAAATTACCCTAATTTAAAGCTTAGGATTAATAATAAATAGAATGAAAAACAAAAGTGAAATTACATTTTATAAAAACAGAGTAAAAACTAAACAAACATTAATTATCAAAAAAATAAAATTATAAATTGAATCATTAAAAAGAATAAAAACATGAAGAAATTACTTACAATTATTTTGATTAGCCTATTACTTATCCCGTTTGCAAAGGCAGACGAAGGAATGTGGATACCTATTTTGCTCGAAAAATACAATTTCGCTGACATGCAAAAAAAGGGTTTTAAACTAAGTGCCGAGGACATTTATAGTGTAAACAATGCCTCGATGAAAGATGCAATTGTGATTTTTGGTGGCGGATGTACTGGCGAAATGATTTCAGACCAAGGATTACTCCTTACTAATCATCATTGCGGTTACAGTCAGATACAGCAACATAGTAGTTTGGAAAACGATTATCTGAGAGATGGATTTTGGGCAATGTCAAGAAAAGAAGAGTTGTCCAATCCGGGACTAACAGTAACTTTTTTAATTAGTATGGAAGAGGTTACAGATATTATTTTAGCAAATGTTACAGATAATATGACCGAAGCTGAAAGAAATCGCATAATTGAGAAAAACACAAAAGAACTTATTGAAAAAACTGTAGAAGGAACACATTACGAAGGTCGAGTTGAACAATTTTATCAAGGAAATCAATATTTTATTTTTGTAAACGAAGTTTTTAAAGATGTTCGGTTAGTGGGAGCTCCACCTTCTGCTATTGGTAAATTTGGTGGCGATACCGATAACTGGATGTGGCCCAGACATACTGGAGACTTTTCCCTTTTTAGAGTATATTCCGATAAAGACGGAAAACCTGCTGCATATTCTGAAGATAACGTGCCTTTAAAACCGAATAAATTCTTTCCTATATCTTTAAAAGGTGTAAAAAAAGGCGATTTTACAATGGTATTCGGATATCCTGGAACAACACAAGAGTATCTTCCATCTTATGCAGTTGAGCAAGTGTTAAACGAAAGCGATCCTAATAGAGTTTTTATTCGCGAAAAAAAATTAGATATAATTAATGATGCAATGAACTCTGACCCATTTGTAAGAATTCAATATTCTGCAAAAGCTGCCTCAGTTGCAAACGGCTGGAAAAAATGGATTGGAGAAATGAGAGGATTGAAAAGACTAGATGCTGTAAACAAGAAACAAGAATATGAGCGAGAATTTACAAACTGGTTAAAGAACGATAAAGCATCTTTTGAAAAATACGGCAAAATATTAGACCAATACCAAGCAATATATTCAGAATTATCAAAATATAATATGGGTATGATATATATTAATGAAGCTGGTTTGGGTAGCGATGCAATAATTTTAGCTTTACGACTAAGAGTTTTAGAAAACTTGGAAAATGCAAAGGATAACGCTGTAGAAATAATCAAAAACGAAGCAATTTCAACTGGCAAAGCTCATTTTAAAGACTATAACGAAGCTACTGACAAAAAGATTTTTGCTAAAATGACTGAATTATATATGGAGAATATTCCAAAAGAAATGCACCCTGCTTATTTAGAAAACTTTGATAAAATCACTAAAAAATACGAAAACAAATATGAAGCTTATGCTGATTATGTATTTTCTAAATCTGTACTTACTAATGAAGATAAATTTAATGACTTTGTTGAAAATCTATCGACAAAATCTTATAAAAAAATACTAAAAGATCCTATTTATGTTTTGATGAAAGATTATTTAGACATTTACAGAAATGCAATTGCTCCCGAATATAATAATTATCAATATCAGCTCGATAGCCTCGATAGAATTTACATGAAAGCACAAATGGAGTTCGAAAAAGACAGATTGTTTTATCCTGATGCAAACTTCACACTACGAGTAACTTATGGCAATGTTGATAATTATTTCCCTAAAGATGGAGTAGAATACGACTACTTTACAACTTTAGACGGAATTATGGAAAAAGATAATCCAGAAATTTACGACTACGATGTTCCTAGCAAACTAAAAGAATTGTATAATTCCAAAGATTATGGACAATATGCTGATGCAGACGGGACAGTTCATGTAGGTTTTATCGGCACAAACCATACTACTGGCGGAAATTCAGGAAGCCCGGTACTTAATGCAAATGGTGAGCTAATCGGAATAAACTTTGACCGTAATTGGGAAGGAACAATGAGCGACATTATGTACGACCCTGATATGTGCCGTAACATTACCCTCGATATTAGATATGCTTTGTTTGTAATCGATAAATATGCAGGAGCAAAGCATCTAATTGATGAAATGGAAATTCGCAGGTAATATTGTAAAAACAGACAGAATTTAATTTTTAATAAGAAAGCCGAATCCCAGTCAATAAAAGGACAAAGTTTTCCTGCAGACACTATGTGTCAATGCTCTAGAGCATGACTAATCTAAAATAAAGCATGATAAAAACGCTTTGTTAATTAAATTTAAATGAATATATTTGTCTGATATAGTTTTTGAAGTTTAATTTAATTTTTTATATAGTATGAATAATGCAGTATTTAATTTTCAACAGCCGAATAATGAACCAGTAAAAGGTTATTTAAAAGGTAGTCCTGAGCGTGTAGAGCTCGAAGCAACACTTAAAAAAATGCGTTCCGAACAAATTGAAATTCCAATCATTATTGGTGGAAAAGAAATTAAAACAGGAAATATTGGTAAAGTTGTGATGCCAAGTGATCACAATCATGTTCTTGCAACCTATCATAAGGTTGGCGAAAAAGAAGTTAAAATGGCTATTGATGCTGCAATGGAGGCAAAAAAACAATGGGAAAATGTACCTTATGTTGAAAGAGTGTCCATTACTTTAAGAATTGCAGAATTAATCGCAACCAAATACAGAGCTGTTATTAATGCCTCAACAATGTTGGGACAAAGTAAAAACATTTTCCAATCAGAAATTGATGCTGCTTGTGAACTAATAGACTTCCTTAGATTTAATGCCCATTTTGCAACTAAAATTTATAGCGACCAGCCAAATTCAATGAACTCTCACAACAATAGACTGGAATACAGACCATTAGAGGGTTTTGTTTTTGCAGTTTCGCCTTTTAATTTTACATCAATTGCAGGAAATCTAAACTTAGCTCCAGCGGTTATGGGTAATACTACTATTTGGAAGCCTGCAACTACTGCAATTCTTTCAAACTATTACCTAATGAAAGTGTTTAAAGAAGCAGGATTACCTGACGGTGTAATTAACTTTATTCCTGGTCAAGGAAGTTTAATTGGTAAAAACATATTAGCAAGCAAAGACCTTGCAGGAATTCACTTTACAGGCTCGAATGTTACATTTAACACTCTCTGGAAAGGTGTTGGCGAAAATTTAGAAAAATATGTATCGTATCCTAAACTTGTTGGTGAAACAGGCGGAAAAGACTTTATTTTTGCTCATAATTCAGCATATACTCAAGAGCTTGCGACTGCGATGGTAGCTGGTTCGTTTGAGTTCCAAGGACAAAAATGTTCTGCTGCATCAAGATCTTATATCCCTAAGTCTATCTGGGGTGATGTAAAAAATAAAATGTTTACACTTATGGATCAAATCAAAATGGGACAACCTCAAGATTTTGATGTATTCTTTAATGCTGTTATTGACGAAGCATCTTTCGACAATATCAAATCATACATTGATTTTGCTAAAGAATCAAATGAGGCGGAAATAATACGTGGTGGTAAATGCGACAAATCTAAAGGCTATTTTATTGAACCAACAGTCATTGTTACTACCAATCCAAAATTCAAATCGATGGAAGAAGAAATATTTGGCCCTGTAATGACCGTTTATGTTTATGACGATGAGAAATACGAAGAAACACTTGAACTTTGTAATACAACATCTCCTTATGGATTAACTGGTGCTATTTGGAGCAACGATAAGTATGCGACTTTAAAAGCTTTTGATATGTTACGTTATGCAGCTGGTAACTTCTATATTAACGACAAACCAACAGGAGCAATGGTAGGATTACAGCCATTTGGCGGATCAAGAGCATCGGGAACTAACGACAAAGCTGGATCATACCTTAATTTAATCAGATGGACTAACCCAAGAACGATTAAAGAAACCTATGTTGCTGCAACTGATATTCTTTACGGATATATGAAAGAAAAATAATAGCTTGTCTATTGCATCTTAAATAGAATAAAAACCTGTAGTAAAAACTGCAGGTTTTTTTGTGTTACAATTGACCCCTAATTTTGTGCAATCCCAAGTTTTGATGGAACAACCAGATACAAGCACTATTAAATACTATAAATTCAGATGTAATGAAAAAAGCAAATGATATATTTAGGTAAAATCAAAAAAAACTTTTAAATATTTGTGCTAAATAAATAATTACTCTATCTTTGACCAAACGTTCAGTCAAAAAATTACTTAGTAATAATATGGAAGCCAAAAAAAACTATAAAGGACTTAATTATAAGGATGTTGAACAAAGCAGGAAGCAACATGGTCTCAACATTTTAACTCCGCCTCCAAAAGAATCAATCTGGAAATTGTTCTTTGAGAACTTTAATGATCCGATAATAAAAATACTGCTAATTGCAGCTTTACTTTCGCTAGGGATAGGTTTTGTTCATAACGAATTTACCGAGGCAATCGGAATCTTTGCAGCAGTATTTCTTGCTACTGGAGTCGCTTTTTGGTTCGAATATGATGCTGGCAAAAAGTTTGATGTTTTGAACTTAATTAACAACGAAACTCCTGTAAAAGTTATCAGAGACAGCAACATCACCGAAATCCCAAAAAAAGATATAGTTGTTGGAGATATAGTTATTTTAGATGCTGGCGATGAAATACCCGCCGACGGAATATTATTAATATCATATTCACTACAAGTTGATGAATCAACATTAACAGGCGAACCTTCAATAGAAAAAACAACGAATCCTGAAGATTTTAACACAGAAGCCACCTATCCGAGCAACTCATTACTTAAAGGAACCAAAATATTAGAAGGACACGCTATATACGAAGTACAAAAAGTCGGAGATAATACGGAATACGGAAAAGTCGCTCGTAAATCACTTGAAAAAAGCGAAACAGAAACACCTCTAAACAAGCAGCTTGACACGTTAGCAAAATTCATAGGTATTATTGGTTTATCATTCGCTGTACTAACTTTTATAAGTCTATTTGTAAAAGACATAATCATAGGATCTCTCGTTTTCACGAATATTCAATTGTTCTTTACAATTACCTTAATTATATCGGTAATGCTCTTAATCGGTAAAATTTGGTCTCCAATGTTATCTGATGGCATAAAAATCATAAGTTCACAAAAATTAAAACTACCAAATTGGATATTAAGGCTTTCTTGGGGAAAATGGATTTTAAGTGGAGTGGCTTTCTTTTTCGCTTTAGCTTTGGCAGGATTTTTATTAGGAATTAACCCCACAGCAGTCAGTTCATGGCCAGACATTGATTCTGCTGCAATTATTCTACAATATTTTATGATAGCAGTAACATTAATTGTTGTTACTGTACCCGAAGGTTTACCAATGAGCGTTACCCTAAGTCTAGCATTAAGTATGCGCCGTATGCTAAATTCTAATAATCTTGTAAGAAAGATGCACGCTACTGAAACTTTGGGTGCTACAACAGTAATATGTACAGATAAAACTGGGACACTCACCAAAAATCAAATGCAAGTGGCTGAGGCGACTTTTTTTGGATTAGAAATGCAAAAACCTTCAGATGATGAGTTTGGTCAAATTATAAAAGAGAGTATTTCGGCAAACTCAACCGCTCACCTCGATTTTAGTGTCTCTGACAAACCAAAAACAGTCGGGAACCCAACAGAGGCTGCACTTTTACTTTGGTTAAACGACAACGACATAAATTATTTTGATATACGCAGAAGCCTAAAAATCATCGACCAGCTTAATTTCTCTACCGAATATAAATATATGGCTTCATTAGTTTGGTCTCCCACGCTTAACAAAAAGATATTATATGTAAAAGGGGCACCTGAAATTGTACTTAATTTTTGTAATAATGCTCAGATGCAAAATGGTTTGATATCGAAAGATGAAGCAAAGCCGGAGATAAATTCTTTATTAGCTAAATATCAGTCACAAGCTATGCGAACATTAGGTTTTGCATGGGAAATTGTAGAAGATGACAAGCCCCGAATTATTGATGGTAAATTAGTTAATCACAATTTAACTTATGCAGGCGTTGTTGCAATTTCAGACCCACTACGAGAAGATGCTCCTGAGGCGGTACTTAATTGCCTTAATGCTGGAATAGCTATAAAAATCATTACAGGAGACACACGTGGTACGGCATCAGAAATAGGCCGACAAATAAATATTATTGATCCTGAAACACCAGAAACATCTATCATTAGTGGGATTGATTTTGAACAAATGTCGGATGAGGAAATTATAAAACAATCGAAAGATATAAAAATACTTTACCGAGCAAAACCAACAGATAAACAAAGAATTGTTCGACTTTTGCAAAAAGCTGGCGAAATTGTTGCTGTAACTGGCGATGGTACTAATGATGCCCCTGCCTTAAATTATGCACACGTAGGATTATCTATGGGCTCTGGTACATCGGTAGCAAAAGAAGCGAGCGACATTACTATTATTGACGACTCTTTCAAAAGTATAGGTACTGCCGTTATGTGGGGACGATCATTGTACCAAAACATACAAAGATTTATTGTTTTTCAGCTTACGATAAACATAACTGCAATGATAATTGTATTTGTTGGGTCGATAATCGGTCATGAGCTGCCTTTAACAGTAACACAAATGTTATGGGTAAATTTAATTATGGACACGTTTGCTGCTGCTGCTTTGGCATCATTGCCCCCAAATAAAAATGTTATGCGAGATAATCCACGTAAAAACAAAGATTTTATTATCTCTAAAAAAATGCGTACTAATATTTTATTTACAGGTTTCTCGTTTGTTGCAATTCTGTTTGCTTTACTCTATTTTTTTCGTGATAGCAACGGAGACATAAACAACTACAATCTTTCAGTGTTTTTTACTGTTTTTGTTATGGTGCAATTCTGGAACATGTTTAATGTAAAAGCATTCATGTCAAGGAAATCAGCATTTTATCAATTAAATAAAAGTATTGGGTTTATTTTAGTTATGATATCCATTCTATTAGGCCAAATTTTAATTGTTCAGTTTGGTGGCGAAGTTTTCCGCACAGTACCACTTTCTATTACCCATTGGCTAATAATTATTGGTGCCACATCAGTTATACTTTGGATTGGAGAGTTGAAAAGATTGTTAATTGGTTAATCAATTAATCAGTTTTCTGTCAAACAAGTACAAAAATCAATATTAAAATTTAATAAGCTTTTTAATCACAACTTCATTTTTGCCTGAAATTTTTAAAGTAAACATTCCACTCGAATAACTTGACATATCAATATATTCGGATTCTTGATTGGATTTAAAGGTTTTTAATAACTTTCCATCAGAACTAATTAGCGATATAACAAGGTTTTGAGAGGATGAATTTGTCAATTTAATAAATTCATTGCATGGGTTTGGCGAAATACTAAGCTCGCTAACATAATTGGTGTTAACAAGTCCACTGATGTTTGTTTGCCCAATATTAAAATTATTTTGATAGCTTTCGGATGTCTCCTTAAATAATTCTACCATTATCTCGTCGCTATTCATACCTGCTTTTTCGACAGATAAATAATATATGCCATATTCAAGATTCTGAAAACTATATTCTCCTGCTTCGGAGCTTAAACAAAAATCTAAAACTTGATGCTGTTCATTTTTCAATAGCACAACTATATTAGCTGCCTTTCCTTGTTGCGGATTTACCGAATTAATCCATGTTGTTGCAAACACATCTTGTTCATAAGCAGAGAGGTCGTCATACAAAACTGTACCAAAGATTTTTCCAAGATTGTAGTATATCTCATTATATAAATAAAGTTGAGTAGAATAAATTGTATCTACATATAAATTTATCATACTGTTATCTTGCCAAAAAACAGCATTGTCGGAGTAAGTCGGCAAATATTTTGGAAAATAAGTTTCACCTGTATCAAAATATGGAATCAAATGAGTTATATACATACTATCTTTTGACAAATCCTCAAAAACATAATGCCCCTCGTTTATTAGAGTATATTCAATAGCAGTAAAATTATTATCTGCAAACTTATATAAAACTGCAATTCCTTCGGGCAATAAATTCTCTCCAGCCACAACATTTCCATATAAATCAGATACTAAAGGACATGTTTGACCAACCGTTATTTCTTTGCAAAACTCATCAACGCAACCATATTGGGTATGAATTTCGAGACAAACATTATAAGTGTCTGGTTCAGTATAAACATGTAAAGGATTATACCCATACATGTAAGTACTATCGCCAAAATCCCAGTAATAATATTCGGCTTCGCCTTGCGAGTTATTTTCAAAACTATATGCTCCTTCTAAATACGAAAAACTAGTAGAGTCAATAGTAAAACTGGCATCGCAATCATTATTATAACCAATTGTAACACAATTAACACCATAACATTGTTCGCCGTTAGTCAATGTAACACAATAAGTACCAGGTTCTAAATG
>JAQVPT010000133.1 GCA_028701945.1 Bacteroidales bacterium | reverse complement strand
GTAATATCAAACCCGGGCAAATGGCAGGAACTTTTCTTGGTATTATGTTGGGACTCTGCATCTTGATGGGAGCCTTGTCGTTTTATCTTGATGTCAAACCAGTTTTTGAGGATAAAGAAAGCTTTTGGAAAGATGAATATATTATTATTAATAAAAAAATAAAACTTACCGACACTTATAGTCAGCTTAAATCAGACACCGTTTCTAAGCCGCTATTTACTAAAGCTGAAATCGAAAACTTGCGTAATGAAGTCTATATTAAAGATGTTGCTGAGTTTTCTACTTGCTCATTTACAATAAGTGCTTTTACTGAAAATGATGGTCCACTATCGGGTTTTTATAGTGACTTATTTCTTGAAGCGGTTCCTGATAATTATATTGATGTAAATTATGCAAATTGGAAGTGGGAAGAAAATTCTGATTTTATTCCAGCTATTTTACCCAAAACTTATTTAAATCTCTATAATTTTGGTTTTGCTCCAAGTCAAAACTTGCCTCAGGTTTCCGAAGAAGGAGCGGGTTTGGTCAAATTTACAATAATGATACAAGGGCATGGTAAAAGACAAAAGTTTGAAACTCGAATTATTGGTTTCTCCGACCGAATTAATACAATCTTAGTTCCCGAAGATTTTATTAAATGGGGAAATCAGAATTTTGGAACCGACATTGACCCTAAACCAGGGAGACTAATTGTAGTCGCCAATGACCCTTCAAGTCCAGATTTATTTAAGTACTTTGATGAGCATAACTATGATGTAAACAAAAATCAATTGAGTAATAGTAAAGCACTCGCTTTTTTGAAAGTTACTACTTCAATTGTATTGATTATTGGTTTAATAATAATAAGTCTAGCTTTTGCATTAATGTTTATTTCTGTGCAGCTCTTGCTTTATCGAAACAATGAGAATATTCGAAAGTTGAGTATGTTAGGTTATACTATCAATAATATTTCGCTACCATACAACATAATGCTTGTGTTATTTTTTGTCATAAGTTTTACTGTTGCCTTGGTGCCACTTTTTGTTTTCAGA
Organism: Bacteroidales bacterium; assembly: GCA_028701945.1. Classification (GTDB taxonomy): domain Bacteria; phylum Bacteroidota; class Bacteroidia; order Bacteroidales; family ML635J-15; genus Bact-19. Next base: position 8,113 of record JAQVPT010000133.1, on the reverse strand, counting down.
GACTTTTACAGCTCTAATTTATTATTATTAGGTTACGAGAAATTTAATACTGTTATAACAAATATTATCATTCCGGGAGCTGGATTTGTAGTAATTATAGTCGGTTTATTATTGTTAATGGTTCGCACTCAAATTAAAAAAATTGTTTACTAACGGCTTTGTTATATAGTGTTTCGTAAAAACTGAGTTTTCGAGATCACTCACTTCGACGTGGCTTACTTCGACAGGTTCAGTACAACTCAGTGCGTCGAAGCGTAGCTAAAAGTTCAAAGACAAGGTTTTATTCACTTCAACAACCATTTATCAGATGCTCTATAAGGACTTTCGTTCCAATAGCAATCAAAAAAACTCCACCGATTATTTCTATCGGCAATATCCTTAACTTTTGCTTGATAAACGAGCCACTATACAACCCGATATAAGAAAAAATAAAAGTAACTATCAAAATAATAAAGGCAGACAACCAAATATTTAATCCAACAAAAGACAAACTAAGTCCAACAATTGCTGCATCAATGCTTGTAGCCACACCCAAACCAGCAACTACAAAAATATTATTCATATTTATTTTCGGTTTGTTTTCTAATTTCCGATGTTTTATCCCCTCGTATAGCATTTTGCCACCAATTATTAGCAATAAAACAAAAGCTATCCAATGATCATAAGCCTGAAAATGTTTAACAAGTTCTGCACCTGCGGCCCAACCTGCAATTGTAAAAGTTGCCTGAATAAATCCCAAAATAAAAGCAAATCGTATCAAAATGAAATTAGTCTGCTTCGCACAGGATGATGATGCAGCTATAGAAACTGTCAGACTATCCATCGAAAGACCAATGGCAATAAGCAAAATTGAAAATAATTCATTCATTACAAAACTAATAGCATACATGACAAAAATGCAAATAATATTTGGGTAAATGAAATCATTTGAAAAATAAAATCGCATTTGCTAATTGAACTGATCAAACATTTTTTTACCTTTTTTGTTATTCATTCAGTAAAAATTCATATTTTTGCATAATGCAATTTGTAAAATACATATTCACTGTTATTACTGCCACAATTATATTAATTGGTAATAACGGTTTTATTCTCGAACAATACTTTTGCTCGGGTTGTAATACCGAAAAACAAGAAATTGCTTTCTTTGAGTTTGGCGAAATCGCACATAATCACAAACATTTACATGATTGCTCTGAGCATAAACACGATCATGAACACGATTGCTCATGCCATGATGACAAACATCTTGATAATGCAAATGTCAGATACATTTCTCTAGATGTATTATTTTCAAATTCAGATACACCAGAAATAGCAAAAAAATCGGTAATTGAACTGAATAATCATATAAGCCCATTTGTTGTAAGTGATTATATTACAACAAATTATTACAATTTTAAAAGAAGATTTTTAAAAATCCCCCCATTAATAAACATCTCAGAAATCGATAAAGATATCTGTATCATCAATTCTGTTTTCCGTTTATGATTTAATCACGCTTTTTTAAGTGCTTATTAAATCAATTTATCACATTTATATTAAATAATAATGAAAACAATATATATTACTATTGTTTTTATGCTTGTTGTATTGTCTCCGGCACTATCCCAAATAACAGGAGTAGTTTATGAGCCTAACGAAAAAAACAAAAAGCCTTTGTTTGGTGTCAATATTTACTGGAATGACACTAAAATTGGAACAACAAGTGATAAAAACGGAAATTTTACGATTGAAAAACCCAACTCAAATAATGAGTTAGTTTTCAGTTTTATCGGTTATCGTCCCGATACAATAATTGTGAACGATCCAAACGAGAAGTTAGAAATTGTTTTGCACAATAGTCGTTTACTCGAAGAGGTTACTATTGGAGAACGTAAAATGGGTAGCCATTACAACAAAATGGAAACCGGTCATGTTCAAAACATTACAGGTGCTGAACTACACAAAGCCGCATGTTGTAATTTATCTGAAAGTTTCGAGACAAATGCTTCGGTTGATGCTTCGTATAGCGATGCTACCACAGGAGCCAAACAAATAAAACTTTTAGGACTTGCTGGCAAATATGTCCAGATGATGACAGAAAACATTCCAAACCTATATGGAGTTTCTCAAGCTTATGGTCTTGGTTATATTCCTGGTCCATGGATGGAATCAATACAAGTTTCTAAAGGTACTTCTGCAGTTATCAATGGTTACGATGCAATTACAGGTCAGATAAATGTAGAATACAAAAAGCCCAAAAATGCAGATTTACTATATTTTAATCAATTAGTAAGTTCTGCCGGAAAAGTGGAGAATAACCTTGATGCCTCATTTATAGTTAGTCCAAAATTAAGTACTACTATTTTAGCACATACTCAATTCGACCTTCTGTCTATTGACGACAATAAAGACGGTTTTGCTGATATGCCGCAAATTAATCAGTACAACTTTTTTAATCGATGGGATTATTTTAGCAAAAATCTAACAATGAGATTTGGAGTTAAATACATTGATGAAACAAGAAAAAGCGGACAACTAGGAAGTATTCCTTCAGATTTTTCTGATGCTTACACGCCTTATAAAATCGATATAAAAACAAATAGAATTGAGGCTTTTTATAAAATGGGATATGTATTTCCTCAAAGACAACACCAGAGTATTGCAATGATTGCCAATTTTACTGGGCACAATCAAGACTCCTATTTTGGTCCAAAAACATTTGATGCCCAACAAATTAGTGGGTACTACAATTTAATTTGGCAATCTGCTTTTAATACAAATGAACACCATCGCTATAATGCCGGTCTGAGCCTAAAATACGAAGATTTGGAACAAAGCCTCAACGATAGCCTGATTACTGATCTCGAAGTAGTACCTGGTGCATTTTTTCAATATACAGGAAGATTATTCGAGAAATTTAATGTTATAATTGGTGGACGAACAGATTACCATAACGAATATGGATTATTAATTACTCCGCGTCTAAATCTTAGATATAATATTACAGGTAATGTAATTGTAAGGGCATCGGCAGGCAAAGGATATCGTAAAGCAAATGTTTTAGCCGAAAATAGTTTCTTATTAGCTTCTTCGAGAATCTTTATCATTGATCAAGATTTAAAATTAGAAGAAGCCTGGAATTATGGATCCAACATAACCTGGTACGTTCCGATTGCTAACAAAGATATGACCGTAAATGTAGAATTTTACAGAACAGACTTTGTTAATCAGATAATTACAGATTTTGAAGATGTTACAAAAGTTCATTTTTATAATTTAGATGGACAATCGTTTTCAAATACATTTCAAATAGAAACCAGTTATGAGATAATTAAGGGTCTTGATGCTACTTTGGCATATCGTTACAACGATGTAAAACAAACTATTGGCGACAAGCTTGTAGAAGTCCCATTAACAAACAGATACAAAGGGATTGCAACATTTTCGTACAAAACTCCTTTAGAAAAGTGGCAATATGATTTTACTGCACAACTTAACGGAGGCGGACGTATTCCATCAACAGAATCGAATCCGGCAGAATTTAGACTATTGCAGGAGTTTCCGGCGTATCAAATTTATAATGCACAAATTACAAAGTTCTTTAGACACTGGGAAATGTATTTAGGTGTTGAGAACTTATTAGGATTTACTCAAAAATTACCAATAATATCAGCATCCGATCCATACAGCGGCTATTTTGACTCATCATTAATTTGGGGACCCGTTCATGGACGTAAACTCTATCTCGGTGTAAGATTTTCAATTCAACAACAATCAAAATAAAGTTTAACTAAAAAACAGAATTTATTATGAAAAAATCAATTTTAATTTTAACAGTAATTCTTTTTGCAGGCATCACAAGTATGAGTGCTCAAGAAGAAACAAAAAAAGAGACAAAAGCAAAAAGCAAGATTTCAGAGGTAAGTTTAATTTGTAACATGGACTGCAACAGTTGTGCTACAAAAGTCAAAAAACAGTTAGCATTTACAAAAGGCATAACAGATGTTCAAACCGATTACGAAAAAGATATCGTTACTGTAAAATACCGCAACGATAAAACTGACTCCGATAAAATTATTGCCTCATTAGCCGAAATAGACTATAAAGCAAGGGTTAAAACTGGTTGTTGCTCAGGAACTACTGCAAAAACTCCTTGTCCAGGGACTACTGCAAAGACACCATGTCCAAGTACTACTGCAAAGACACCATGTTCAGGGACTACTGCAAAAACTCCTTGTACAGGGGCTACTGCAAAAACTGGTTGTTCGGGAACAAAATAATCACAATATTTACTAATAAAAAAATCGGGTGCTTGAAATTTAATGTAAGCACCCGATTGTTTTTAGGTTTTATTCTCCTCCTGCCTTTATCAATGAGACAGCCAAACGGCTATTGTGTATTTTACTCGCAAGCTAGTGAGCTAAAGCTTGTGATTGAAGTGGTGTTATCTAAACATTAAAAATTATAGGTTTAAGTTCATCCAAAACTGTAAAAGAACAAGTCAAAATGATTAGTTTGTTACTCCTAAAGTTTGATAACCCCTATGATATTCTGAAAATAAAGCTTTTAATTGTTTGTCTTTAATAATTCTTCAATAATTGAAGTGTTTTTTATGTGATCTGTGTTTTTTAGGTCTATTGTTACGACTTTATTTTGGTCTCTTTTTTTCATTCCGCGGAAATAGGCTTTGTCATAATAGTGCAGGCTAATGAGTGCAGCGTTGTAAAAATCTCCATTTTCGATATAATCTAAAGCCATTTTAACATCTTGTCCTCCAAGTCTTTTGGCTATTTTGTGAATTGCATTTTTTAATATTTCTTTTTCACAATTAGTATATTCTTTAATTAGGCTTTTAGCACGTTCTTCTTTTGGGATGTTTATAAAATACGCCGGAGCTTCTCGTATTTGGGTAAAAAACTCTATTGGAATAGCTACTTTGCCGATGCTGATGCTTTCGTCTTCTATCCAAATGGTTTTATTTATATCTAATTTTGATAATTTATTATGTAAGATGTTTTCAAAATGCTCTGTTGTTGGTTGTTCTCCTAAGCCTATAGCACCAAAAGCTGAGCCTTTATGATTTGTAAGTGCTTCAAGATCAATTATCTGATATCCGTCATTTTCTAAATCGTGCAATATATGTGTTTTGCCACTGCCAGTGTATCCGCCAAAAACCTTTAAATTGAACTTGTTTTTAAAGTAATTGAGTACATGATTTCTGTATGATTTATAACCGTCTGTGATTACAAAAACTTCTTTAAATCCGTTGTCGGATAAGTGTTGAGCAAAAGATCTGCTGCGCATTCCGCCACGCCAGCAATGAATAATAATTTTTAAATCGGCTGCGTGTTTTTTAGATTCACTAATAAAGAAATCTAGTTTAGGATTTACATATTTATATCCTAAATCTATTGCTGCTTGACGAGACTTTTGTTTGTAAACTGTTCCAACATCAGCTCGCTCTTCGTTATTAAAAAGAGGAATGTTTATTGCTGCTGGAATATGTCCACGCAAAAATTCTCCGGGAGATCGGACATCAATAATAGATAATTTTGACGATAGTGCTTCTTCAATCGATATTTCAGAAATCATAAGCACAAAGTTAGATTATTTTTTTTTAATGGGAGAAGAAATTTATCAACCGAAAGAAAACGAGAGTAGAAAAATAAATTTTCACTATCTTTTTTATAAAATACTAAGAGTAGAATCACTATTAGTTTTCTTATCAAAGACCTAAAAATAAGGAGTTTTATCTGTGCTGCGGTGTACTGCGTTGTGCTGAGACTGTCGAAATAAGCCACGTCGAAGTGAGCTCGTAAACTCGGTTCTTGCGGACACTATTTATTTAAATTTTTCAAGCCCATTTCCTGACCAATTCTTGTCATAAATTTTTTCGCTGCCTCATATTCGTTAGGTATAATGCCTTCAAGTATTGCTTCTTTAATCGCATTTTTTATATCTCCAACAGCTTTTGAGGCTGGAATACCAAAAAAGGCCATAATCTCCTCACCACTAACAGGAGGTTGAAAGTTTCTTAAAGAATCTCGTTCTTCAACTTCAATAATTTTTTTGCGAACATTTTTAAAATTCTCGATATATTGTTCAACTTTCTTTTCATTTTTTGACGTGATATCAGCTTCGCACAAAGTCATAAGTTCATCAATATCTTCGCCAGCATCGACAATAAGTCTGCGTATTGCGGAATCAGTTACAACATCTTCGACAAGAGCAATAGGTCTCATGTGTAAATCAACCATTTTTTGAACAAATTTCATTTTTTCGTTTAATGGCAACTTTAATCTTAAAAAAATGCTGGGCACCATTTTGGCACCAATAAAATTATGTGAGTGAAATGTCCAACCGATACCTTCGACGAATTTTTTTGTTCTTGGTTTAGCAATATCATGCAATAATGCCGCCCATCTCAACCAAAGATCATTACTGTACTTTGCGAGATTATCTAAAACTTGAATTGTATGCGAAAAATTATCTTTATGACCGACAAGCCCATGTTTTTCGACGCCAGATAATTGATAAAGCTCTGGAAATATTATTTCTAACAAGCCAGTCTCGAAGAGTAACTTAAAACCTATTGACGGCTTATCTGCCATAATTATCTTATTCAATTCGGTATGAATGCGTTCTGCCGTAATAATACCAATTCTTTCTTTATTTGTCTTGATTGCTTCAAAACTACCTTCTTCAATATTGAAATTTAATTGTGTTGCAAATCTAATAGCACGCATCATTCTCAAAGGATCATCCGAAAATGTAATATCAGGATCTAAAGGTGTTTTTATGATTTTATTTTTAAGATCTGTTAAACCATCAAAAGGGTCTATAAGCTCGCCATAATTTTTTAGGTTTAGACTTATTGCCAAGGCATTAATTGTAAAATCTCTTCTTCTTTGGTCATCTTCGATACTGCCCGATTCGACAACTGGATTGCGAGAATCTTTACTGTAAGACTCTCGTCTTGCACCTACAAACTCCAATTCTGTGTCCTTATAATTGAACATTGCTGTTCCATAGGTTTTAAATATGCTAAGATTACTTATTCCAAGATGTTGTGAAAGTTTTCGTGCAAAATCAATTCCATCTCCCTGAACAACGATATCAATATCTTTTTTGTCGGAACGTTTCAATAATTTGTCTCGAACGAAACCACCAATTACATAAGCTTCAGTGTTTTCATGTTGAGCAAGTTCGGCGATTTCAATAAAAACCGAATGATTTAAAAAGGATTTTTTATTTAAGTTTATATTATCCAATTGAACAATTTTTATATTGGTTTGTTATTTAAAATATATTACAAAAATATTAAAAATATATTAAAAGAATTTTAAAATGACAGAACATCTAACAAAAGAAACATTTATCGAGAAGATTTTTGATTTTGAGAAAGAAAAAGAATGGAATTACAAAGGCGAACGTCCTGCAATTATTGATTTTTATGCAGATTGGTGTCAACCTTGTAAAATGGTAGCTCCTGTTATTGAGGAACTAAATGAAGAATACAAAGGTTTAATTGATGTTTACAAAATCAATACCGAAGATCAGCAAGAATTATCAGCTATATTTGGAATAAGAAGCATCCCTTCGTTGCTGTTTATACCATTAGATGCTCAACCGCAAATGGCAGCAGGAGCAATACCAAAAGATGGTTTTATTCGTGCGTTTGAAGATGTTTTTGGAATAAAAAAATAAAGAATTTGTTTTAGTGGTTTTTGGTTTTAGAGCCTGAAGTTTATACACATACATTAATTGTGTTAAGCTTTGGGCTCTTTTTTATTTGATATTTTCTTATTTGACACAAAATTTATTTATTTTTGTAAAAAACAATAAGATGATTTGGATAATTTCTTATCTTATACTACTCAATAGAAAAGCATTATTCATAGTTGGATAATGTAGTCTTGAGAATTTCCCTTTTTTAATAAATTTTATTTTTTTTATCATGCAAGTTCATTATATTAATAGTGCTAAACTAAGTTTAAGCGAATTAGAACAAATAGTATCAAACAATTACAAAATTGATTTATCAGATGATGCAATAAAACGTATAACACACTGTCGTCAGTATTTAGATAACAAAATAAAAACTCACGATAAACCAATATATGGAATT
>JAQVPT010000003.1 GCA_028701945.1 Bacteroidales bacterium | reverse complement strand
GTACAAATGGTTATGCCTGGTGATAATGTTCTATTTCGGTAGAATTAATCTACCCTGTTGCTTGTAACGTTGGATTACGTTTTGCTATTCGTGAAGGTGGTAGAACTGTAGGTGCAGGACAGATTATTGAAATCGTTGAGTGATTATAATATAAGTATATAAGTGAGTAAGATGCCTCTATTGGCTCTTACTTGCTTGTTTACGGGTGTAGCTCAGTTGGTAGAGCACTAGTCTCCAAAACTAGGTGTCGGGCGTTCGAGTCGCTCCTCCCGTGCATAAGACAATAATATAAGAGATGAGTAAAATTAAAACATATTTCTTAGAAACTTACAACGAGTTAGTTCATAAAGTTACTTGGCCTAAATGGTCGGAACTTCAGAACAGTGCTGTTGTAGTAATGGTTGCTTCCTTAATATTTGCCGTTATTGTGTTTTTAATGGACTTTACATTCAAAGAAGTGCTTAAAATCGTTTACGGCATGTTTTATTAAACCAAAATTTTTTTAGTTGGATATGGCAGAAATAGAAAAAAAATGGTATGTTGTTCGTGCCCTTAGTGGTAAGGAGAAGAAAGTGAAAGAATATCTTGAAAATGAAATTTTGAGATTAGGGCTTTCTGAGCATATACCTCAAGTGCTTATTCCAACTGAAAAAGTCTATCAGGTAAGAAACGGAAAACCTGTACATAAAGAAAGAAATTTCTTTCCAGGTTACATTTTGATAAATGCAGTTCTAGACGGTGAAGTAGAGCACATTATACGCAGTGTAACTGGGGTTATTGGGTTTTTAGGTACCAAAGATGGAGTAGCCACACCTTTAAGAAGCGATGAGGTCGCTAGAATCCTTGGTAAGGTTGATGAACTGGCTGATGGTAACGAAGAAATTAACGTTCCATATTATGTTGGTGAACCTGTTAAGGTAGTTGACGGTCCATTTAGTGGATTTAGTGGTGTGATAGAAGAAGTGTATGATGAAAAGAAAAAATTAAAGGTGATGGTGAAGATTTTTGGAAGAAGGACACCTTTAGAACTTAGATTTATACAGGTAGAAAAAGAGTAATCTTTATTTTAAAAGAAACAAAGTTTATGGCAAAACAAATTGGTGGTTTTATAAAACTACAAATTAAAGGAGGTGCCGCAAATCCGTCTCCACCGGTAGGGCCGGCATTAGGATCAAAAGGCTTAAATATAATGGAGTTCTGCAAACAGTTTAATGGCAGAACACAGGAGTTGGCAGGGAAAGTATTACCTGTGATTATTACTTTTTATAGTGATAAGTCGTTTGATTTTATCGTTAAGACTCCACCGGTAGCTGTACAATTATTGGAAATGGCTAAACTGAAAAAAGGTTCACCAGAGCCTAACAGAAATAAAGTCGGAGCAATTACCTGGGATCAGGTTAAAACCATAGCCGAAGGCAAAATGGTTGACTTAAATGCTTTTACAATAGAATCAGCTATGAGCATGGTGGCTGGCACCGCTAGAAGTATGGGGGTTACAATTAAAGGAGAATCTCCAATTAAAAATTAATTAAAGTACTTTTTGAAATGACAAAAATTAGCAAAAAAAGAAAAGACGCTTTAGCTAAAGTTGAAAAAGGCAAGAAGTACGATCTCCAGGAAGCTGCAAGTTTAGTTAAAGAAATATCTTTTACTAAGTTTGATGCATCTGTTGACATCGACGTTCGTCTTGGAGTGGATCCTCGAAAAGCCAATCAAATGGTTCGTGGAATCACTACATTACCTCACGGTACTGGAAAAATGGTACGTGTGTTGGTATTATGTACTCCAGATAAAGAACAAGAAGCTAAAGATGCAGGAGCCGATTTTGTTGGCTTGGATGACTATATCGAGAAAATCACCGGAGGGTGGACAGATATCGATATCATTATCACAATGCCTCAAGTTATGGCTAAAATCGGTAAGTTAGGTAGAGTATTGGGTCCTAGAGGTCTGATGCCTAATCCTAAAACCGGAACAGTTACTATGGAAATCGGAAAAGCTGTTGAAGATGTTAAAAAGGGTAAAATTGATTTTAAAGTGGACAAATATGGAATTATCCATGCAGGTATAGGTAAAGTGTCTTTTGATGCAGACAAAATTTTTGATAATGCATCAGAACTGATACAAACAATCATTAAATTAAAGCCTGTAGCTGCAAAAGGTACATATATTCGAAGTATTTATATGTCGAGTACCATGAGTCCTGGAATCGAGATTGACCCTAAATCAGTTATTAGTAAAATGAAATTGTCCGTATGAAACGAGAAGACAAACAAGTGCTTATCGAAGAACTAAAATCCACAGTGCAGGAGTATAGCCATTTTTATTTGGCTGATGTTTCAGGATTGAATGCTCAGCAGACTTTTGAGCTTAGGAAAAAGTGCTTTGAAAAAGACATAGAACTGATTGTTGTTAAGAATACATACTTCAAAAGGGCTTTGGAAGCATCTGGAAAAGATTACCAAGAATTATTCGGTGTACTAAATAACAACACATCGGTAATGTTTTGTAATGTTGCAAATGTTCCAGGTAAATTGATTAAGGAATTAAATAGAAAAAGTGATAAGCCGCTTTTTAAAGCTGCTTTTGCTGAAGAATCAATTTATGTTGGCGAACATTTACTGGATGTATTAGCTAGTCTAAAATCCAAAGAAGAACTTATTGGCGATATTATTAGTTTATTACAATCACCAATGAAGACCGTTCTTGGACAACTAGAATCAGGTAAAAACACGTTGGCAGGGCTTGTAAAAACCTTGTCTGAAAGAGAATAGAAAATTAGTATAAAAACAAGTAAAATTCAATTAAAATGGCAGATCTTAAGAAGTTAGCAGAAGAATTAGTTAACCTTACTGTTAAGGACGTAAACGAATTAGCAAATATCTTAAAAGATGATTATGGTATCGAGCCAGCAGCAGCAGCAGTTGCAGTTGCAGGACCAGCAGCAGCAGCTGAAGGTGCAGGCGAAGTTGAAAAGACAGATTTTGATGTAATCTTAAATTCAGCAGGTGCTCAGAAATTGCAAATCGTTAAACTAGTTAAGGAATTAACAGGGTTAGGACTAAAAGAAGCAAAAGCTCTTGTTGATGGAGCACCAGCTCCAATCAAAGAAGGAGTACCAAAAGATGAGGCTAATGCACTTAAAGCTCAATTAGAAGAAGCAGGTGCAGAAGTCGAACTTAAATAAACAACTTAGTTGTATATATTTTAGGTTTAAAACCCGGTTTCGGGTTTTAAACCTTTCGTTGTTAATGTTTAGGTTCATATTTAATTATTGCATAAATGACTGTTAATAAAAAACAAAGAATCAATTTCTCAACAACAAAAAATCAGCTCGAATACCCTGATTTTCTTGAGATACAGATAGAATCGTTTAAAGAGTTTTTTCAATTAGACTCAACGGCAGAACAGAGAAAATCCGAAGGACTTTATAAGGTTTTTCAGGATAATTTTCCAATTACAGACACCAGGAATAATTTCGTTCTAGAATTTTTGGACTACTCGTTAGACCCTCCCCGATATAGCATAGAGCAATGTATCGAAAGAGGCCTGACATATTGTATTCCGCTAAAAGCGAAATTAAAATTGTATTGTACAGATGCAGAGCATGAAGACTTTGAAACTTCTGTGCAAGACGTGTGGCTTGGAACCGTACCTTATATGACCCCAAGTGGAACATTTGTTATTAATGGTGCTGAACGAATTGTCGTTTCCCAACTACACCGTTCACCTGGAGTTTTCTTTAGCCAATCGCTGCATGCTAATGGTACTAAACTGTATTCTGCACGTGTTATTCCTTTTAGAGGTTCGTGGATTGAGTTTGCCACAGATATAAATTCGGTGATGTTTGCTTACATCGACCGTAAAAAGAAATTGCCAGTTACTACTCTGCTTAGAGCTATCGGTTTTGAAAGTGATAAAGATATTTTGGAAATATTTGACCTTGCTGACGAAGTTAAAGTTTCTAAAACAGCTGTTAAGAAAATGGTCGGACGTAGATTAGCCGCCAGAGTACTTAAAACTTGGTTTGAGGACTTTGTTGATGAAGATACAGCCGAAGTAGTCTCTATTGAACGTAACGAAGTAGTTATCGACCGAGAAACAATTATTGAGAATCAACACGTGGAAATGATCGTTGATTCAGGGACAAAAACTATTTTACTACATAAAGAAAATCAGAAAATTTCTGATTATGCTATAATATATAATACTTTACAAAAAGACCCTTGTAATTCTGAAAAAGAGGCGGTCGTTCATATTTATCGTCAATTGAGAAATACTGAACCACCTGATGAGGCAACCGCACGTGATGTGATTGATAAACTTTTCTTTTCCGAAAAACGTTATGATTTGGGAGAAGTTGGAAGATTTCGAATTAATCATAAACTCGCGCTTGATTCATCTATTGACGTGAAAGTTTTGACTCGCGAAGATATTATTGCGATAATTAAATATTTAATAGAGCTTATTAATTCAAAAGCTGATGTTGATGATATTGATCATCTTAGCAATAGACGTGTACGTACTGTTGGCGAACAGCTTGGAAATCAATTTGGTGTCGGTTTAGCCCGAATGGCTCGCACAATCCGTGAAAGAATGAATGTCAGAGACAATGAGGTCTTTCATCCTATAGATCTTATTAACTCAAAAACACTATCTTCTGTAATTAACTCCTTCTTTGGAACAAATCAATTGTCGCAGTTTATGGATCAAATTAATCCATTATCTGAAATGACTCACAAGAGAAGGTTATCTGCTCTAGGCCCAGGTGGTTTGTCTCGCGAAAGAGCTGGTTTTGAGGTCCGTGACGTTCACTTTACACATTATGGACGATTGTGTCCAATCGAAACTCCAGAAGGACCAAATATTGGATTAATATCCTCGCTTTGTGTTTATGCAAAAATAAATAATCTTGGTTTTATTGAAACTCCCTATAGAAATGTTGCTAATGGGAAAACTAGTTTTGATAATATCGTTTATTTAAGTGCAGAAGAAGAAGAAGATAAAGTAATAGCTCAAGCTAATGCTGTTATTGACGATGCGGGAGTATTCCAATCTGATAAGGTTAGATCTCGTAACGAAGGTGATTATATTGTGGTAGAGCCTAGTCAAATAAATTTAATGGACGTAGCTCCAAACCAAATTGCCTCAATTGCAGCTTCATTGATTCCTTTCCTCGAACATGATGATGCAAATAGGGCTCTTATGGGCTCTAATATGATGCGTCAGGCAGTTCCGCTACTTAAACCAGAAGCTCCATTTGTTGGAACTGGTATAGAACACATGGTTGCTCAAGATTCGAGAATTCTTTTGGTTGCAGAAGGTGAAGGTGTTGTCGAGTACGTAGATGCACAAAAAATTATTATTAGATACGATAGAGACGAAGAAGAAAGTTTTGTTAATTTTACTGATGAAATTAAAGAATATTTAGTTCAAAAATTTCATAAAACTAATCAAAATACTTGTATCAACCTTAGACCGATTGTGTCAAAAGGTCAAAAAGTCTCTAAGGGTACAATTCTTACAGAGGGGTATGCAACCGAAAACGGTGAACTCGCACTAGGAAGAAACCTTAAAGTTGCTTTTATGCCTTGGAAAGGTTATAACTTTGAGGATGCTATCGTGATAAGCGAAAAAGTCGTTCGTGAGGATTTGTTTACATCTATATATATAGTAGATTATCAACTAGAAGTTAGAGAAACAAAGCGTGGAATGGAAGAGTTGACTTCGGATATTCCTAACGTTAGTGAACAGGCAACAAAAGATCTTGATGAAAATGGTATTATTCGTATCGGAGCTTATGTTAAGCCAGGCGATATATTAATTGGTAAAATTACCCCTAAAGGTGAAAGTGATCCTTCTCCTGAAGAGAAATTGCTTAGAGCAATTTTTGGAGAAAAAGCTGGTGATGTAAAAGACGCATCTTTAAAAGCATCTCCTTCGACTAGTGGAGTAGTGATTGACAAAAAATTATTTGCCAAAACAATTAAAGACAGAAAAGCTAAAAATCAGGATAAGATTTTACTTGAGAATATCAATGAACAGGAATTAGAGGCTAACTCTAAACTCAAGTCATTGCTTATCGAAAAGCTCTTCCTTCTTGTTAATGGTAAAACTTCGCAAGGTGTTAAAGATAATTTTGGTAATGATATTATCCCAAAAGGTCTAAAGTTTACACAGAAGTTACTTGGAGATGTTGATTTCTTGACTGTTAGTCCAAATAAATGGACTACCGATAAGAGTAGAAATGTTACAATAGGAAAACTATTGTACAATTATATGATTGAGTTTAAGAAATACGAAGGTGAATTTAGGCGTAGAAGACTTGATATTACTATTGGTGATGAACTTCCTGCTGGAATTATGCAGCTTGCAAAAATATATATAGCCAGTAAACGTACTATTAAAGTTGGTGATAAAATGGCAGGGCGACACGGAAATAAAGGTATTTTGGCAAAAATTGTCCGTCAAGAAGATATGCCTTTCTTGGATGATGGTACTCCTGTTGATATCGTTTTAAATCCACTTGGTGTGCCTTCACGTATGAACTTAGGGCAGATTTATGAAACTGTACTTGGTTGGGCTGGTCAAGTATTGGGAGTTAAGTTTGCAACACCTATTTTTGACGGTGCACAAATTGAACATATAAACGAATATACCGACAAAGCTGGTGTACCAAAATATGGTAAAACTTATTTGTATGATGGCGGTACTGGTAGAAAATTTGACCAACCTGCAACAGTTGGAATTATTTATATGCTAAAACTTGGACACATGGTCGAAGATAAAATGCATGCTCGGAGCATAGGACCATATTCTCTTATTACGCAACAACCTCTTGGTGGTAAAGCACAATTTGGTGGTCAAAGATTTGGTGAAATGGAAGTCTGGGCTCTTGAAGCATTTGGTGCTGCTAATATCCTTCAGGAAATATTGACTGTCAAATCGGATGACGTTATGGGACGTGCAAAAACCTATGAGAGCATTGTAAAAGGTGAACAAATGCCTGTGCCAGGAATTCCGGAATCGCTCAATGTGCTATTGCATGAATTGAGAGGATTGTGCCTGAGAGTGAACCTTGATTAATATTGTTTTATATATTTAAATAGCTCATAAAATGGCTTTTAGAAAAGATAATAAAGTAAATTCAAACTTCTCAAAAATAACAATTAGTCTTGCTTCTCCCGAAGAAATTCAGGAAAAGTCGAGTGGAGAGGTTACAAAACCAGAGACTATAAATTATCGTACATATAAACCCGAAAGAGACGGTTTGTTTTGCGAAAGAATTTTTGGTCCAGTTAAAGATTACGAATGTCATTGTGGTAAATACAAGAGAATTAGATATAAGGGTATCGTTTGTGATAGATGTGGTGTTGAAGTTACTGAAAAAAAAGTGCGTCGCGAACGAACAGGGCATATCAAGTTAGAAGTGCCTGTTGCTCATATTTGGTATTTTAAAACTTTACCGAACAAAATTGGATATTTATTGGGGCTTCCAGCAAAAAAACTGGATATGATTGTCTATTACGAAAGATATGTTGTTATTCAACCCGGTGTCAAAGCAATTGATGGGGTGTTAGAACTCGATTTTCTAACAGAAGACGAATATCTCGATATTTTAGAATCACTGCCACGTGAAAACCAGTTGCTTGATGATGCTGACCCAAATAAGTTTATCGCTAAAATGGGAGCAGAGGCTATTTTTGATTTATTGCAAAGAATTGATTTAGATTTTCTATCTTATGATTTACGTGATAAAGCAAATAAAGAAACTTCACAGCAACGTAAAAGTGAAGCACTAAAAAGACTTATTGTGGTTGAGGCTTTCAGATTATCAAAAGATATTAATAAGCCAGAATGGATGATTGTTAAGATTGTTCCAGTGATACCTCCTGAGTTGAGACCATTGGTACCTCTTGATGGAGGACGTTTTGCTACATCCGACCTTAACGATTTATATAGAAGGGTTATCATTAGAAATAATCGTCTAAAGCGATTATTGGAAATTAAAGCACCTGAAGTTATATTACGTAACGAAAAAAGGATGCTCCAAGAAGCTGTTGACTCATTATTCGACAACTCTAGAAAATCTAATGCTGTTAAAACAGATGCTAATAGACCTTTAAAATCTCTTAGCGATAGTCTAAAAGGAAAACAAGGACGTTTCCGTCAAAACTTATTAGGTAAGCGTGTTGATTTTTCGGCTCGTTCGGTTATTGTTGTTGGACCAGAACTTAAAATGCATGAGTGCGGTATTCCAAAAGATATGGCGGCAGAGTTATATAAGCCGTTTATTATTAGGAAATTAACTGAAAGAGGCATTGTTAAAACAGTAAAATCTGCCAAGAAAATTGTAGAGCGAAAAGACCCCGTTATTTGGGATATACTTGAAAACATCCTTAAAGGACATCCGGTTCTTCTTAATCGTGCTCCTACTTTGCACAGACTTGGAATTCAGGCTTTCCAGCCTAAACTTATCGAAGGTAAAGCTATTCAGTTGCACCCTCTTGTCTGTACTGCTTTTAACGCCGACTTTGATGGTGACCAAATGGCGGTTCATCTTCCTTTGGGTAATGCTGCAATTATAGAGGCTCAGGTTTTAATGCTTGCTTCGCATAATATTCTTAATCCAGCTAATGGAGCTCCTATTACTGTACCTTCTCAGGATATGGTTTTAGGACTGTATTATATGACTAAAGAGCGTACAGGTGTTGAAGGAGAAGGTAAAACATTTTACTCGCCTGAGGAAGTCGTGATTGCCAATAATGAAGGCAGACTTGGATTACATGCTAAAATAAAAGTTCGAACAGAGGATATTGATGAGAATTGTGAGCACGTTACAAAAATGATTTCCACTACCACTGGTAGAGTACTGTTTAATCAAATCGTGCCAAAAGAATATGGTTATATTAATGCAGTATTAACCAAAAAATCTTTGAGAGACATTATTGGTAATCTTGTAAGCCAGTTTGGTACTGCCGTAACTGCTAAATTCCTTGATGATATCAAAGACCTTGGGTATTCTAATGCTTTTATAGTCGGTCTATCTTTTAATCTTGATGACGTTATTGTTCCTCCTGAAAAAGAGGATTTAATTGCTGAGGGTTATGCTGAGGTTGACGAAATTATGGGCAATTATAACATTGGGGTTATTACAGATAATGAAAGATATAATCAAGTAATTGATGTATGGACAAATATTAATGCTCGTTTAAGTATTGAGGTTATGCGTAAACTCTCTACTGATGACCAAGGATTTAATGCTGTTTATATGATGCTTGACTCTGGTGCAAGGGGTTCTAAAGAACAGATTAGCCAGTTGTGTGGAATGAGAGGCTTGATGGCTAAACCACAAAAATCTGGAGTTCAGACAAGTGAGATTATTGAAAACCCAATTTTATCAAACTTTAAAGAGGGACTTTCTATTCTTGAATATTTTATTTCTACTCACGGTGCTCGTAAGGGGCTTGCTGATACTGCTCTTAAAACGGCAGATGCTGGTTATCTTACTAGACGATTAGTTGATGTCGCTCAAGATGTTATTATTAATGAAGAAGATTGCGGAACTCTTAGAGGACTTGTAGCTACAGAACTTAAAAAGAATGATGAAGAGGTCATAGAATCTTTATCTGATAGAATCCTTGGGCGTACTAGTGTACACGATGTTTATCATCCTCAAACAGAAGAACTTATTGTTTCGTCAGGTGATGAAATTACTGAAAAAATAGCTCGTAAAATAGAAGAATCACCTATTGATAGGGTAGAAATACGTTCGGTTTTAACTTGCGAAAGCCGTAAAGGTGTTTGTGCAAAATGTTACGGGCGTAATCTTGCTACAAGAAAAATGGTGCAAAAAGGCGAAGCTGTTGGTGTTATTGCTGCTCAATCTATTGGGGAGCCAGGTACACAGCTGACTTTGAGAACATTCCACATGGGAGGGGTAGCTGGTAATGTTGCTAGTGAGTCTTCTATCATTGCTAAATATAGTGGGATTGTTGAATTTGATGAATTACGTACTGTTGAATTTATTGAGAAAGATGGTCAAAAAGTGGATATTGTTGTTACACGCATGGCAGAATTAAAAATTATAGATGCTAAAACAAAAATCCAATTAGTTAATAAGCCAATCCCTTATGGAGCAAAACTGTTCTTTAAATCAGGCGATAATGTAAACAAAGGTGATAAAATTTGTGATTGGGATCTTTACAATATTGTAATTGTATCAGAACACGCTGGTAAACTAGTGTATGAGGATCTTGCTGAGGATATTAACTTTAAAGATGAAATGGTGGTTCAAACTGGAACTACAGAAAAAACCATTATTGAAACAAAGGATAAAACTAAAATTCCTGTTGCAAAAATTGTTAATAAGAAAAAAGAAGTAATTGCC
This sequence comes from Bacteroidales bacterium, assembly GCA_028701945.1. Taxonomy (GTDB): domain Bacteria; phylum Bacteroidota; class Bacteroidia; order Bacteroidales; family ML635J-15; genus Bact-19. The sequence continues at coordinate 24,604 of JAQVPT010000003.1, read as the reverse complement.
ACGTATAACCTTCCAGTTGGTGCTCGATTGATGCGTAGTGAGAAAGAAGAGATTAAAACTGGGGATGTGTTAATAAAGATGCCTAGAATTGTGGGTAAAGGTGGTGACATAACTGGTGGTTTGCCTAGAGTTACTGAATTATTTGAAGCTAGAAATCCTTCTAATCCTGCAGTTGTTTCCGAAATTGACGGAGAAGTATCTTTTGGTAAGATTAAAAGAGGTAATCGTGAAATTGAAATAGAACCAAAAGACGGGAAAACAAAGAAATATCTTGTGCCACTGTCAAAGCAAATTCTTGTTCAACCAAATGATTATATCAAAGCTGGGACACCTCTAATTGATGGAGCTATTACTCCTAGCGACATACTTGCTATTAAAGGTCCAACCGAAGTTCAAGAGTATCTTGTAAACGAGGTTCAGGATGTGTATCGTCTGCAAGGTGTGAAAATCAACGATAAACACTTTGAAGTTATTGTAAGACAAATGATGAGAAAAGTTGTTATTGTTGAACCTGGAGATACTCAGTTCTTAGAAAAACAGATTGCTGATAAATGGGCTTTCCGTGAAGAAAATGACAGCTTGTTTGATAAAAAAGTAGTAGTTGACGCTGGTGACTCAGAAAACTTTAAAGCGGGACAAATGGTTTCGTATCGTCGCTTAAGGGATGAAAATTCAATGCTTCGACGTAAAGACCTTAAACTTGTTGATGTGAGAGACGCATTACCTGCTACATCAAGCCAAATACTACAAGGTATTACTAGAGCGGCTCTTCAGACAAACAGTTTTATGTCTGCTGCATCGTTCCAAGAAACAACTAAAGTGCTTAACGAAGCTGCAATCAGAGCTAAAGTTGATACACTTGAAGGATTAAAAGAGAACGTTATTGTTGGACATTTGATCCCAGCTGGAACAGGACAGCGTTCGCTTCAAAACGTTCGTGTTGCTCCAATGGAAGTTATGGAAAAACAAAAACGAGTAGAACAAATTGAAATATCAAAAGAAAAATAAAATGGAAGATAAAAACAAACAGAATCAAATAAATATTGAGCTGACAGAAGAGACAGGTCAAGGGGTTTATGCAAATCTCGCTGTAATTACTCATTCGACTTCAGAGTTTGTATTGGACTTTGTTAGAATTATGCCTGGTATGCCTAAAGCTAAGGTAAAATCAAGAATTATCCTAACTCCAGAACATGCAAAAAGACTTATGACCGCTTTGCAGGAAAATATTTCAAAATATGAATCTGTTAATGGACCAATTAAGGTGTCCTCAAATAAGCAAGGGAATCCGATTCCTATGAATTTTGGCGGACCGACTGCTCAAGCATAATAATTAAAATAAAAAAAATGAAGTTGTCAGTTCGCCAATTGCGAATAGACAGCTTCTTTTTTATATCTGGAAATTTTTGTATTTTTGCTTTATGAAATATTGGAAAATAATATTGTTAATTGTATTACCGGTAACGATTATGTCTTGTTTCGGTGTTGAGCAATATTCACCTATTCCGAAAGTCGAATTTGTTGATTTTACCTTTAACGATACTATTAATATATTGGAAAATAGAGTTTTAAATGGGACCCTTCATTTTTCATTTGTTGATGGAGACGGTGATATCGGATTTGATACAATATCACCACAAAAAAACACTATTTTTCTCGAGAAGTATCAGTTTATGTCTGGAGTGCTGATACCTGTTGAACTGCTTTTACCTCTTAATTATTATGTTCCAAAGTTTACTCCAGAAGGAAATGATAAAACGCTAAAAGGTGAAATTCTAATTAATGATCTTGATGAAAATTATCCTTTTAGTGGAGATACTATCTTGTACAAATTCTATATTGTTGATAGAGCTGGAAACGTCAGTAATGTTGAGAGTACTGGTAATCTAATTTTACAGTAAAAAAAATTTAATTATAAAATTAGATTTTTGCTAATCTTGTTTTGTTCATCCTTAATTATTTATTTACTTTTGTTTTAACTTTTTTTTGAATGATTGATCCATTAACAATATCGAAAATATTTGATGCAGCCGAGATAGTGGATGTTGTTAACATCTTTGTTAATCTTAAACGCAGAGGTAGTAATTTTTTGGGATTATGTCCATTTCATAATGAAAAAACTCCATCTTTTACCGTAAGTCCTGCGAAAGGGATTTTTAAGTGTTTTGGCTGTGGTAAAGGTGGTAATGCTGTGAATTTTGTTATGGAACACGAACAACTTACGTATCCTGAAGCTCTTAAATATCTAGCAAAAAAATACGGAATCGAAATCGATGAACGTGAGCTTAGTGATGAAGAAAAAAAGCTTGGAAGTGAAAAAGAAAGTATGCTTATTGTTACAAAATTTGCTGCTGAATATTTTGCCGAAACTTTAATGCAATCTGATGAAGGAATAAGTGTTGGTTTGAGCTATTTTCGCGAAAGAGGATTCAATAAACAAATTATTACTGATTTTAAGCTAGGATATGGTCTTGAGGGAAAAGATGCTTTTACAAGTAATGCTCTAAAAAAAGGATATAAACTTAATTTCTTAGAAAAAACTGGGCTTTCGATTGTTAAAGAAAATTATAATTTTGACCGTTTTGCTGGTCGAGTGATGTTTCCTATTTTTAGTTTATCGGGACAGGTAATAGGGTTCGGTGGACGAACACTCAAATCTGATAAGAAAATAGCAAAATACTTAAACTCGCCCGAGTCTATTATTTATAATAAAAGTAAGGTTCTTTATGGCTTGTTTCAGGCAAAAAACGAAATAATTAAAAAGGAAAAGTGCTACCTTGTTGAGGGATATACTGATGTTCTTTCGCTTCACATGGCTGATATTAAGAACGTTGTGGCTTCATCAGGGACCTCATTAACCGAAGACCAAATCCGATTAATTCATAGGTTTACTAATGATGTTACAATCTTATACGATGGTGATACTGCTGGCATAAAGGCCTCTTTACGAGGAACGGATATGCTTTTAGAACAAGGTTTAAATGTTAGGATATTACTTTTCCCAGATGGAGAAGACCCAGACTCTTTTTCGAGGAAACACTCTAGTTCTGAAACTATAGAGTATATCGAAAATAATGAGCAAGATTTTATTAGTTTTAAGGCACAATTATTAAGTAAAGAAGCAAAAAACGACCCTATTAAGAGATCAGCACTAATCTCTGACATGGTGAGATCTATTTCGGTTATTGACGATAAAATTAAACAGTCTGTTTATATTCAGGAATGTAGTAACATAATGGATATTAATGAAACTGTCTTGTATTCAGAGGTAGGAAAGATTACTCGCCGAAAAATAGATGATTTAAAACGTAAAGAAAGTCGAAATATCCTTGCTGGAGCTTCTCAAAACATACCTCCCGTTCCAGCATTTGTAGAAAAAGTATATTTCGAGCCACAAGAACATGAAATTATAAGGCTTTTGTTACTGTATGGTAATAAGGTCGTGATTTTTGTAAATCATGAAACTAAAGAAAATGTCGAAGTTAGAGTTGCCGATTACATTATTGACCAATTGAGAAACGATGAGTTAGAAATGAAGAATGTGCTTAATCAGAAGATATTTATTCTTGCAGAGCAAATTATAAAGTCTAATGAAACTATTAGTGCAGAGTTTTTTACACAGCATCAAGACCCCGAAATAAGTCAATTGTCTGCAAATTTATGTTCACAAAAACATTATCTAAGTCAAATTTGGAAAAGAAAAGGTGCACAGGTTGTTGATGAGGAAAGTAAACTGAATGAAGTTCTCGAAGATATTTTTATTAAATATAAATTAAATATTGTTAAGGAAGAAAAGTCTCACCTTCAGCAAATGCTTAAAGACGCAAAATCAAAAAATGAATCCGATCAAATTTCTGTTATAATTGCAAAAGTTTGTCAATTAAACGAAGTTATAAAAAAAATTTCCGACTTGCAAGGAAGAGTAATTATGTAGTTTGTTGCAAAAATTGATGCGTTGTGAGGCAATCAAGTAATGTTAAATTTGCTTTGTGTACACAGAGTCTTCGAATAGATTATTTATTTGTCGCTTTTGATGTCAAAAATCTTATCTTTAACAATTATTTCAATCAATTTTGCTTTTAGGCCTAAAATCATTTCTTTGCTAAAAAGCTCTGGTTCAAAAACATACTGCATCGAAAAACCTTTGAATAACGAAGAAAACAACATCATCTCTACTCGTGGGTTTTTAAACCTTTCTGCAAAGTACTTATAAATAAGTTGATTGTTTTTAGTTGCTTTTTCGCTTTGATTTTGTTGAGCCAAATATTCCAGAACATCTTTTTGCATTGATATCTGATAAAATAACTTCCATTGTTCTGCTTTTTCTTTCAGCGAATTAAATAGTAATGTAAAAAAATCTTCCATTTCCTGAGTTGTGATCTCATCATCATGGTCAGGGTTCATCATGCTCATAATATCTGTTGTAATCTCATCAGTTATTACATACAATAGTGCTTCTTTACTCTTAAAATAATTATACATTAATCCTTTTGAGACGCCAGCTTCTTTAGCAATCATGCTTATTGATGTGGCGTGATATCCTTTGTTTGCAAATAGTACAAGAGCCGCTTCAATAATTTGCTTTCTCTTGTCGGCTCTTATATCCTCGAATTGTTTTGCTGTTCTTGGTGACATTTTTAACTTTATTGACTGAACGTTTGGTCAAATATAATGCTTTAATTGCCAGGATACAAGTTTTTATTGTTTTTGCCCATATTTTTTGAGTAGCTTTTTAAGAAAACATTTCTTTTTCTGTGCCTTATTCTAAAGAACTGACTTACTAATTATTAAGTGGGCATGACGATTTTATTGGGTTTTTTAAGGGCTTGTTCTATAATAAGGGATAAAAAATTTGCGGAGCCATTTCCCGACTTCCTTTTTTGATTACGGCAGATTCGACAAATCTGAATCAGCTCAATGCAATGCATGAGGGTTCGCTTCGCTGATTACTTTGTAATTTGTCGTTGTTTGACAGTCTCTTATTTTGTTAAATTTGGAATTATATGATTAACAGTTCTATAACATGATAAATAATTTTTTTTACTTTTGTGAAAAATCTTAGATTTGTACATAATAAAATTTTAATCCATGACAGATATAAAAAGAATACTTGTAATTGGTGCTGGTGGACAAATTGGCTCCGAACTGGTTGTTAAACTTAGAGGGATTTACGGAAATGACAATATCGTTTCAGCAGATTTAAAGGATGATGTTTGTCCTATCCTTACCGAAACTGGATTGTATGAGCAGCTTAACATCACTGATGCACAGCGTTTAGCCGAGATAGTAAAAAAACATAAAATTGACGCAATCGTAAATTTTGCAGCAATTTTGTCTGCTGTGGGCGAGTGTCATCCTATGCGTGCATGGGACGTTAATATTAATGGTTTTATCAATGTTATGGAAGTAGCACGTGAATTGAAACTAAAGCAGGTTTTGACTCCAAGCTCAATCGCAGTTTTTGGGCCTTCTACTCCTCGCGAAAATACTCCGCAGGAAACAGTTTTGAGGCCAACAACTATGTATGGTATTACTAAAGTTAGCGGTGAATTGTTAGCAGATTATTACGTGCAAAAATACGGACTTGATGTCAGAGGATTAAGATATCCTGGTATTGTCAGTCATGAAACAATGCCTGGTGGCGGAACTACTGATTATGCGGTGGCAATATATTTTGACGCAGTTCAAAAAGGTAAATACACCTGTTTTGTTAACGAAGATACCCGTTTACCAATGATGTATATGCCCGATTGTCTGAAAGCCACAACTGATCTTATGCAGGCAGATTTCTCAAAATTAAAACATCATGGTGATTTTAATGTTGGTGCGATGAGTTTCTCAGCAAAAGAATTGGCAGCAGCTGTTGCGAAACGGGTTCCAGGTTTTGAAATTGAGTATAAACCAGATTATCGTCAGGCAATTGCTGACTCATGGCCAATGTCGGTAGATGATAGTGCTGCACGTCAAGAATGGGGCTGGAAACCTCAATATAATCTCGATACAATGTCAGATGATATGATTAGAGCCATCAAAAAGAAAATAGAAAACAATAAGATTAGTTGTTAACTAATTGATTATTATTAATTTTTTGGTGATAGATTCGTTATCAATATCCAGTTTTACAGTGTAAATGCCATTTGGTAAGAAGCTAAAGTCAAATTCGTTTGTTTGCTGTATTTCTGTCTGAAAGACTTTGGTAGAATTATTATTATAAATGCTCAATTTACATAACTGCTTATCTGACAGTTTAATTGTAACTGTACCACTTGATGGATTTGGGAAAATGCTTGCTGTAATATAATTGTTTAGTGGATTATTGGTAATGTCAATAGGATATGAATAAATTTTGTAAGGATTTTCCCAGCTTGTTGAAGTCGCATTTCCAATAAGTTTTACATATATTTCGTTACCTGTCTGGGGAACAGTAACAAATGTTGTATCTACAATACTTGTAATATCTTTGGATAATAATAGATTCTCATTCAAATCATAAAATTCTATTGTATTAACCTCCGACTCTTCGCCATTCAAAACAAATGCGATTGCACTATTTTCTTCGCATTGAAGTTTAAACATATCTTCGTCTAAACTAATGCCGTCTTGTTGATAGGTAATATATCCTATAGTTTCCTGATTTAATTTTAGCCCATAAGCTTGCGAAAACGAATTTGGTTCATCCATACCACGTATTACTGTAAAAGGCTCTTTTGGTACACTTGTGTGGAATAAATCTGTAAGTATGGTGTCAGTAATTCCTATTGGAACGGGATTGTTGTTTTCATCATAAAGCCATTGTCTATCAATTGACACAGCCCCATCACCGACGAGTCCGACATCCCAGCCAATCCAAATAGATGTTACGTAAGTGTATTTTATATTTGTGGGTAATGGCATATCGGGATTATATGAAAAACTTTCGGGACTTTCATTTATTCCGATAATATCGTCAGTTTCGCTACCGTTACAATTTACATCAACATTTTTAAAGGTACTATTCCCCAAAAGACCGCCTTGACCTTTGATACAATTTTCGTTCCCCCCAAACATATAAATACCTTGTGGATATCCATTGCAAAAAGTATAATTATCATATTTGTAAAGTAAATCTCTATTTGCTTCGGTATTACCTAAAGTGTTTGGGGATGTGGATTTTGTAGGATCAGGAGAAGTATTAGACCCAAGATGTGGCGTTCCAACTGTAATAACACGTGCGACTTTATGTCCATCTTCGGTGGTAGGATCAATCCAGTTTATATGAACATTGTTTTCGTCTGTTCGTTGTAGGTATTCGCGTATGCACATTCCACCCATGGAGTGCCCCACTAAAATAACTTTATCAGCACCAGTGTAATCAAGAACTTCTTGTATCATTTTATTTAGTGCATATCCCTGTTTAAAAATTGCAGATTCATTACTTTGATCAAAATGATCACCCAAAAGCCCATTAGCACCTTCAATGTTTTCTTCTTTAAAATTTAAGGCAAAAAGATTTGAATCTGTCCATTCGTGCACATAATCACCGATACTGCTGACAAAATTTCTTCGCCCAAGTTTTATTTCTGTATCCTCATAAACGAAATCCGCCCACTTTACATCTGCAGACATTAACGAAGTTTCTGTATTATCATCAGCATTTAAAACAATATCAAACACATTTATATTACCAAGATGGTCATGGTCTCTTAGATGCTCTAAGGTCGTGCCAAAAGTGTTTTCACTACCAGCTAAACCATGTACAAATATAATAGGGTAGGGAAGTTTATTTTGTGAAAATACATTACTTATAATGCTTACCAAAACTAATAGGCTTAGTGTTTTTCTCATGTTAAATTATATTAAATCACTTCACACAAAGTTATGATTTTTGATTTAATGCACCATTCGACAATATGTACTTTATACAAAAGTTGTTTTAACTTAGCTTTTAGAGTGTGTTTTGATATATAGTTGATGATAGTTGCCTTTCTTATAGTATTGTCTGAGGGTGTTTTTTTTAACAATTCAAATTATACGTAGTAAGTCTTTTACAAATAAAAATATTATATATTTACAAAAAAATAGATATGGTAATTAACAACAAACTCGATAAGACTTTTGGACCAATTGGTTCTTTTGCTGGAGTAGTAATTCTTCTGTTAGGAATTTACTCATGTTTTTATTCATGGATTGGCGTAACAACTGTGATTGTCGGTTGTTTTTTGGCATTTACGAATACAAGTACACAAATTGATTTTGCAAATAAACGGACAAAATTTACAAACAATCTTTTTGGTATTTTTAAAGTGGGTTATTGGACAGAAATCAAACCTGAAATGCGTTTGGAAGTAACAAAGACTACACGTTCAAAGCTAGCTTTTAGTCAGGTAGATGACTCGCAAACTCAGTCTGTAAAGGATTTTAGGATTATGCTTCTAAATGAAAAAAACATTCCAATTATGGCACTTAAAAAGTTTGATAAAATTGATGATGCAAAGGTCGAATTAATACAATTTGCTGAAAAATTAAACATAATAAAATAAAATAAAATATTTATTTTGTATAATAGAAATAAATATATATTTTTGCAGTCTTGTTTTAAAGAAACAATCGGTCCCATAGCTCAGTTGGTTAGAGCACCTGACTCATAATCAGGGGGTCCTAGGATCATGCCCTAGTGGGACCACAAGAAAGCGCAAGGCTTGCAGAGTTTTAAATTCTGTAAGCCTTTTTTCATTTGCATACAAATTGCATACACAAGAGAGGTTTAGCTACATATAAAAGCTTAGCAGATAATACTTAAGGAGGACTACGATATAAGTGTTACTACTAAGGCTAAGTAGTGATTAAAAGTAAATGAAACATCATCAAAACTAGTAGCATAAATAATAATTATAGAATAAGCATTACCACCTTTTCAAGAACAACAAGCCATAGTAGCCAAAGTAAACTCTCTCATGTCTTTATGTGATGAGCTTGAGCAACAAATAGAGAATAGCCAAACACAGGTAGAACAGTTAATGCAATCTTGTTTGAGGGAGGTATTTGATTAGCAAACTTATATGTATGAAACACTACAGTTGAGTCAATCAAAGTAGATTAATTGTTTAGTGCGTAATTCTCTTTAAAGTTCCCTAATAACATTAGCTGTAAAACCCTATTGAGAGACAAATTATTACTAACTCTCACTTAAGTTAAAACTTAATGTTAAACCAAGCTTTTTCTTTTTGCATACGGCTAAGTTGTGTATGATGAAAATGTTTTACGATTGCCATTCACTGATAAGCGATTTTTCGTCTATAGGTGCCCCAACTTGTTGGTTGATAATTTCTTAGCAGCAATCCGTTCCACAATTTGCAGTCCGTCTATTGCGGAACTGACAATTCCACCGGCATATCCCGCTCCTTCGCCACAAGGGTAAAGCCCTCTAATGCTAACACTCTCCAGTGTTTCATTGTCTCTAATAATCTGGATAGGACTGCTTGTTCTTGATTCGACGCCAACAACAATAGCTTCATTTGTTACAAATCCTTTCATTCGTTTATCAAATTCTTTAAAAGCTATTTTTAGTTTTGAGCTTATAATTTCAGGTAACCAAAAATGTAAGGGGCTATTTATTAATCCAGGATAATAAGAGCTTTCTGGAAGTCCATTTGATATTCTACCTTTTACAAAATCGGAAAGTCTTTGTGCTGGAGCCCGCAATCCTGATGCACTATTTTGATATGACATTTGTTCGAGAGTTTTCTGAAATTCTAATCCTGAAAAAACTTTATTTTCCGAATAATTTGAAAAATCTTCGGGACGTAATTCCACAATTATTCCGGAGTTAGCAAAAGGCGAATTTCTCCGTGAGTTAGACATCCCATTTACTACAATTTGATCTTTATCGGTTGCAGCACTTACTATTGTGCCTCCTGGACACATGCAAAACGAATATACGCCTCTACCTTGAACTTGTGTTACAATATTGTAGGTTGCTGCTGGCAGATATTTCCCTCTTTCTTCGCATTTATATTGAATGCTGTCGATTAAATCTTGCGGATGCTCAACTCGAACACCCATTGCAAATCCTTTTCCCTGTAATTTAACATTTCGCTCATGCAAAATGTAATAAATGTCTCTTGCCGAGTGCCCAGTTGCAAGTATTACATTATTAGCAACAAATTCTCTACCGTCCTCACAAATAAGCGATTTTATAGAGTTGTTTTCTATTCCGAAATCTATTATTTTGGTATTAAAGTGTACTTCTCCTCCGCATTCAATAATTTTTGTACGAATGTTTTTCATTATTGAGGGCAGTTTATCTGTACCGATGTGAGGATGTGCGTCAATAAGAATGTCGTCAGAGGCTCCAAAATAATTTAAAAGTTGTAAGACTTCCAAATTATCGCCGCGTTTTTTACTTCTCGTATAAAGTTTTCCGTCAGAGTATGTGCCTGCACCACCTTCGCCAAAAGCGTAATTTGATTCCGCATTAATAATATGCTCACGATTTATTAAAGCTATATCGTGTTTTCTTTCGTCAATAGATTTGCCACGCTCGACTACGATTGGTTTTAGTCCTTTTTGCAAGCAAGCTAATGCAGCAAAGTATCCTGCGGGTCCCGCTCCAATGATAATAATTTCATTTAATTTCTGAACATTTTTAAAATTAAAGTTTATCTTTTCATCTGTAAATTTTTCTCCTTTTAAAATAAACTGTAACCTAATATTATATTTAACTAATTTCCGAGCATCAACAGAGCGTCTTAGTATTTTATAATCTTCAATATCCTCTACACGCAAGTCGAATTTTGTTGCAATTTCTTTTAAAACAGAATCTCTGCTAAAGATTTGTTCAGGAAAAAAAATAAAATCTGCTTTTCTGTCCATTATATTACTCCCACCATTTAATTTTATCAAGCTTGCCTCCTTCAAAATGGAAAGACAAAATCAGCATGTGCGAATTTAGCCGTTTAAAATATTGACTAAATTGGGAGGCATCGTAAGCCACCATATTAAATAAACCCCATGAGGCTTTGAGTTCAATACCAAACATAAAATATTCAAGAAAGAAATCAGTGCCGATTCCAACTTCGTAATAGGCATCAAATCGTTTTAATCGTATTTTGGGGCTCTCTTCTGGTTTTATTTTCTTTTGCGAAGCTAAATCAATACGGGCATTAACACCTCCTATCACAAAAGGACGCCAATTGTTTATTCTATGGGCACGATATTTTAATAAAATTGGAAAATCCAGAAAAGTCGATTCTATCATCATACTGTGAAGACGATATTCTCCTTTTTTAAGATATTTATAATCTAGATTTCTTTGTCCGAATGTTAAGCCAGGTAAAAAACGCACATCTAAATAGTTTGTTAATTTTATGTTTGCTATCATATTTATGTTAAACCCGACAAACCTACCAATTTCGACCGCATAAATAGAATCAAATCCTGTATAAAAAGTATCGGAGGGTCTAATTACAAAGTCCATTGTATTTAATCCAAGTGAATAGCCAAAGTGTGCAATCTGGTTATCCAGTTTGGGTAAATTCATTGGTATTTGCTTTTGACTAATAGAAGATATTATGAATCCCAGCAAAAAAATCGATATAAATATCAGCTTCTTCAAATTTTAAATTTTGTACAAATATATAACTGAGAATTGGAAAAAATAGTATATTTGTAAGATATTTAAAAAAATAAATATTTTTCTTTTGTAATTAGAAATAAGTTTTCTACATTTGCAGTCCGAAATTTTTGAATATAACACATATAAATAAATACTATAATCATGTACGCAATAGTAGAAATAGCAGGACAACAATTCAAAGTTGAAAAAGGCAACAAGATTTTTGTTAACCGTTTGGATAACGAAGAGGGAAGCGAATTAAAATTCGATAGAGTTCTTTTAGTTGACAATGAAGATAAAGTAACAGTTGGTACTCCTTTGGTTGCAAAAGCTAATGTTTCGGCAAAAGTTCTGCAACATGTACAAGGCGACACAGTGCTGGTTTTTAAGAAAAAAAGAAGAAAAGGATACCAGACTTTAAACGGACATCGTCAGAAATACACAGAGATTGAAATTCAGGATATCAACGCATAATTTAAAAAAAGTAAGAAATGGCACATAAGAAAGGAGCCGGTAGTTCGCGTAACGGTCGTGAATCCGAAAGTAAAAGATTAGGAGTTAAAATATATGGTGGTCAAGAAGCTATCGCAGGAAACATTATAGTTCGCCAGCGTGGAACTACTCATCATCCAGGTGAAAACGTAGGAATGGGTAGAGATCATACTCTTTTTGCATTAACAGCCGGAGTTGTTCAATTTCAAAAGAAAAGAAACAACAGATCTTTTGTTTCTATATTGTCTGAGGTTGAAACTGTTATCGAAACTAAGCCAGTTGCTAAAGTAAAAGCACCTAAAGTGGAAACACCTAAGGATGTAGAAGCTGCTGTTGAAGTTGAAGTTGCTGCTCCAAAAACAGAAAGCAAAAAAGAAGAACCAGCAAAAAAAGAAGTTAAGCCAAAAGCTGCTACTAAAAAAGCTGAGCCAAAAGCAACGACTGCTAAAAAACCTGCTGCTGCAAAAACAACTGCAAAACCAAAAGCAGAAAAGAAAGACGATAAAAAAGCTGAATAATATACATTACGACATAAAAAAAAACTCCTGCCAAATTTGAGCAGGAGTTTTTTTTTATGAAATATGCGTGTAATGGGACAAGAAGAAAACAGTAATCAGTAATGTCAGTAATCGGTAATCGGTTAATTTAATGTTGTTTAGGATTATTGAAAGCAAAATACGTTTGAACAAGAGAACAAGAGAACAAGAGAACAAGAGAACAAAAGAACAAGAGAACAAGAGAACAAGAGAACAAGAGAACAAAAGAACAAAAGAAGTAAGAACAAAAAAACAGATGTGAAGATTAGTTGATGTGATTATACAGAATCACTGGATCACAGAATCACAGCATCACTGGATTACTGGATCTCAGCCCTGCAGTTAATTGCAGCATTTTCTTTGCGGTTCTTTGCGTTTTCTTTTTTCTTTTTACCACTAAGCACACAAGGGAATAGCACGAAGAACACTAAGGAAAAGAGAACAAAAAAACAGATGTGAAGATTAGTTGATGTGATTATACAGAATCACTGGATTACAGCAACACTGGATCACAGAATCACAGCATCACTGGATCACTGGATCTCTGCCCCGCAGTTAATTGCAGCATTTTCTTTGCGGTTCTTTGCGTTTTGTTTTTCTTTGCGGTTCTTTGCGTTTTCATTTTTATTTTTACCACTAAGCACACAAGGGAATAGCACGAAGAACACTAAGGAAAAGAGAACAAAAATAAGATGAGAGGATTAGTTGATGTGATGATACAGAATCACTGGATCACTGGATCACAGAATCACTGGATTACAGAATCACTGGCTCACATTTCAAATTTTCTTTATAACTCAATAATTCCATTTTTTCTCCGTCATAAACGGCATAAGTAAAGTTCATTAACCAGTCTCCGAGGTTTATAAATGTAGTTTTTTCGCTAATTGAGATTTTAAGTGGAATATGACGATGTCCAAATATAAAATAGTCGATATGCTGATTTTCTAATATGGTTTTTGCATATTTTACTAACCATTCGTCCTCAATATTGATTTTTGCGGGATATTTATGCGACTTACGACTAGTAGCAGACCACGCCAAAGCAATGCGAAAAGATAATTCCGGATGTGCAAGTTTAAAAAGAAATTGGAAAAACTTTGAATTAAAAATACTTTTCAGAAAATTATATTTTTTGTCATAAGAGCCTAATCCATCACCGTGTCCGATGAATAATAACTTATCTCCAAGTTCGATAATTTCAGTTCCACGCACAATATCAACCCCCGTAATCTTTGGCAAATAACCAAAAATCCACATATCATGATTTCCTGTGTAATATTTAATTTTAATTCCTCTATCTGTCAGTTCTCTCAGTTTAGCAAGTAATCTCACGAAACCGGCCGGAACAACATGTTTATATTCAAACCAAAAATCAAAAATATCGCCTACAAGATTTATTTCCCCCGCATCTTGGCTTATTTCATCAAGCCATTTCACCAAAAGAGTTTCACGTTGCTCTGAAGTATATTCTCCATCAATGCCGAGATGTGCATCCGAAATATAATATCTGTTTTTGCCTATCAAAATAATAAAAATGGTTTATTTCTGTAATTCAATAAATTTAATTTGTCCAAAGATAATGTAAATCTTACTTTTTGCAGATAATTTTCTGTATAAATAGCATTACTAATGTCCCAAACATTTTTACTGCCATATATTGGGAAATACATACTAAAAAAATCCTTAAAAATTTTAAATTTAATACCTGTTTCGAATAAAACTACAACTGGGTCTGATAGTTCTTGTGGATAGGCTCCAATATTTAGATAAATATCAATCACTCGTAATGGAGTTTCGCTGTCAATATTTAGTGCTAGTAACCAATTGTCAGTTTGTCCTAATGGTGAAAACATCGTATATCCGCCATCGTTTCTAATATATTGATGTGCCCATAAGTTTTCAGGATTTTGACGAATATTTTCTGTTCTGCCGACAAATAGCTCGTCATAAAAATAATCTTGATCGCCTGTATTTCCGAACATCCTGTAATTATAATTTCCATAATATACATCTGAACTATACAAAAATTTACCTGCAAATAAGCGAATTCGTAAACCGATATCTTCGTTATAATTAAATGTTTTGATTAATTCGGCAGATATTTTACTAAACCCATTTCCTGCATGAAAATCTGCAGATATTGACCATGGATTTATGAGTCTATAATTATTAAATTCATATTTAACCTGATGCAAATTTACCTTCTTGGAAAAATAAAAACTGTTTGCTGTTACATTTCGCATAATCAACTCTGATGTTACGTTTTTATTTGGATTTGTTCTCAACCTGATGCAAAGTCCTTGTGAAAATTTAAAATAAAAACCTTTCATATCATCACCTAGACCAAACCTGCGACTGGAAGTAAAAATCTCTATTTCTTTAATTATCTTTTCTTTAGGATGAATAAAATACGAAATATTGGCAAAACCGTTCAATAAACCAGTTTTAATACCCCATAAAGGCATAATCTGAAATTCAAACTTCTTTTTAGGAAATGGACTTGTATAAATGAGTAATCCTGGACTAAAACCATCTGCTGTATTGTATGTAAGCATTGGCAAAACTGGTATCTGAAAAATTTGTGGATTATCCATAAAATTTGCAATGCTGAGTTTTACAGGTCTGTTAGGTTTTAAAAATCCTTTTCTGTAATAATTATTAGACCTATTAAGGTCAAGAGTTTTAAATTCTGGGTCAATTGCAAAATCAGTGCTTTGCCCGATATAAAATCTTTTTTTGCCTGTAAATCCATCGCTAATAATGATTGAGTCGCCAATCTGTAAAAATAGAGGAGACGAACATTTTCCTACATTTTTTATTATCAGGCTGTCTTGTCTTAAACCAGAAATCTTATAGTCTGGCTTTTTGTTTGAAAGTAAGAAATCATCAAAAAACCAAGTTATGTCTTTACTTGAGTTAGATGAAAAATGTTCGATTAAATCTTCGGGATAAATATGCGTGTTTTTGTATTTATCAAAGAAAGTTCTCATAAGTTCGCGAAAATTATCGTGTCCAATGTATTCTTCGAGACTATACAAAGCCATAACAGGTTTATAATATGATAAAATAAAATAATTAAATACTGAAAACTCTTCAGAATTAAGCTTAGGGTTTTGGTGCAAGTTCTCTGATACTAAATATTTCCAGGCTAATTCCCTTGCATATCTTTCTGGTAGTTTTTCTAATCCGTGTATCTTAATGTTTTTGTTAATCAATCCAGTAAATGTTCCTTCGTTGGGATAGTAATGATCAAAATATTTGCACTCATAAAACGATGTAAAACCTTCGTCAATCCATGGATTATCTCTTTCGTTACTTGCAAGCATACCATAAAACCAATTATGAATAACTTCGTGGGCAATCACATTTTCTAAGGAACGTTTATTATCTGCACTAACTACTGTAATTGTCGGATATTCCATACCTCCACCTGCACCCAAAGGAGCATCAACGGCAGTGCAATTATTAAATGGATAATCGCCAACATTTTGACTCATCAGATGAATTGTTTTTGCAATATAATCAGTTGCCTCTGACCATAACTCAAAATTATGTTTATGATAAAATGCCCAGCAATTGACATATCTATTTTGAGTTTCCATAAAATGGAATTTTCTGTCAACAATAAAATCTGGTGAAGAAAACCATGCAAAATCATGAACATTATTTGCAACAAAATTTAAGGTTTTTGTTTTGGTAGAGTCTCCGAAGCTTATAATATCCTGCCTAACACTTATTTTTTTACATAAATCGGCATAGTTTTCAAGTCGTTTTAATTCTTGTCTATTGGTTAAGTCACCAGTTGCCGCAACTAAGTAATTGTCGGGTAAAATAATATTAACATCAAAGCGACCAAATTCAGAATAAAATTCGCCTACATCAAGATATGACATTGGATGCCAGCCGTAAGAATCGTAAACAGCAGGTTTTGGATACCACTGAGAAATGCAAAAATCTTTATTACTCCAGCCTAATCGACTTGTAAGTTTTGGTATCTGCACAACAAAATTAGCACTAAACACTAATGTATCGCTAGGTAAAAGAGGATTAGGCAATTGTAAAATTTTTATATCTTCTATTCCTTCTCCTATTTCAATAAATTTGACATTATTGCCGTTTATTTTACAGTTTTCACATGTTATATGTCCTTTGTACTCATCGTCAGAATAATAAAAATCGGAAGACCCAATTTGTAGTTGCTGCTGGGCAAAAGGCGTTTCTAAGTTTTTATATGCATTTGGCCAAAGGTGGTAATAAAGGAATAAGAGTGTGTCGGGAGAATTATTAATATATTCAGTTTGAATTTGCCCTTTCAAGGTTTTGTTAATGACATTGAGTTCCACATTTATTTTATGATTTACTTCTTGTCTAAATTCTTGTTGTGCTAATGCTAATCCACTAAAACAAATTAGCAGAAAAATAAGTAACAATTTATGAAAGTGATTATTTAGCATAACTAAATTCAAAAACCTTTTCTTGTAAATTATTAATATCGTCAGTAAGAAATTGGATTTGCGATTGAGAGTCAACGACAATATAAGCGGGTAATGATTTTAAACCGTATATTTTTGCAACCGCGCTTTCCCATGATTTAAAATCGCACAAATTGACAAAATCCTCAATTTTATTTGATTTTATTGCTTTGTGCCATTTTTCTTGATTTGTGTCGAGGGATATTAAAATAATCTTGTAATTATAGTTTTTGTTAATTTCTTTAAGATTTTTAATATTACTGACCGAGGTTTTATTCAATGATGACCAAAAGGCAATAATCACATTTTCTCCTGCAAAATTACTAAGATACCTCTTATCTCCTTTGTCATCAGTAAGTTCAAAATCTGGAGCGTCGCTTCCAACAGAAATGTTTAGATATTGACGATTTAATTGTTGCATTTGTAATTTATAATTACTTACAACAGATTCAAGTAATAAAATATGCGGTAAATCGGGACTATTCTCTTTAAGCTTTTGCAAAACAAATTCAAATATTTCAATATCTTTTTCGGGTGTCAGAATAGGAGTAGTGCCAATGTATTGATAAAGTGCCATATATATAACAGGTGACGACGACTTATCTTTTATGAAATCTATCAAAAACTTTTTGTCCGAATCATAAAGTTCCTGTGCCGTCAAATTTATTTCATTCATTAAGGAGTCCATATTATACCCTAGTGTCGTTGCTGCTTCACCAACTTGTTTTTTTAGCCCATTTAATTTATCGGTACTTTCGATTAGCCTAAGGTTCATGTTTTTTAAAAGTAGCGATTCGTCAGAGCCTGTAATCTTATAAGTTCTTGCAAGATTTGGATAATCGCCTGTAATTGTAATTTGGTCATTATTTTTTAGATACAAATAAATCATATTATTATCATCAATTTTTATACGTTGAAACCCTCCAGGAGTGCTGTCTATGACAAATTCAAAATGCCCGTTTTTATCTGTTTTCGTAATTAATAGAGTGTCAATACTATTTGGCATCAGAACCTCTAAAACTATTGTTTTGTTGGAATATGATGAGATTTCTCCACCTATAGCAATACTTTTCTCTGAACCATGTTGGCAAGAAATGGTTACACCTATTATTATATAGGATATCAGAATTTTTATTATTTGTTTTCTGTATTTAATAATTATTGATTTCATTTTTTTAAATTTGCAAAAATTTGTAATTTGAAAATATATACAAATATAAACGAAAATATTCCAAAGAATTGCGTTAGCACGATAGGTTTTTTTGACGGAGTTCATTTAGGTCATAAATTTCTAATAAAACATTTACAAGAAAAAGCCATTTCTGCTAACACAGATGAATTAGTTATAAGCCTTTGGCCACATCCGTCAATTCATTTTGGTCGCCCTATAAAACTCTTAAGCACTTATGAAGAGAAATTGAGATTATTTGAATCGATTGGAGTAAAAAACCTTTTAATTCTTAATTTTAATGATGAGCTTGCAAATACCGAGAATGCAAAATTTATAAATGATATTTTAATAAATAAACTCGCTGCATCTGAGTTAGTAATGGGTTATAATAATTCTTTTGGTAAAAAAGGAGATACAAGTTTTGACGAAACTGGAAAAAATCTTCCTGTAAGCTTTCCTAAAGAATTTACTTTGGAGAACAATCTTAAAGTAAACTCCTCAAAAATCCGCGAACTTTTAGAACAAGGAGAAGTAAAACAGGCTAATAAATTCTTAGGCTATAATTATTCGATAATTGGTTCGGTAGTTAGTGGCTATCAAATAGGAAGGACAATTGGTTTTCCGACAGCTAATTTAGGGAATATTGATGAATATAAACTTATACCCGCTAACGGAGTTTATATTTGTACCGCAATAGTAAGTGATGAGAGTTTACCTGCGATGTTGAATATTGGAACAAGACCAAGTTTTAATGGGCAGCAATTAAGTATAGAATTTCATATTCCAGATTTTAATTCTGATTTATATGGGCATGAAATACAAATAAACTTTTTAGAGAGGATACGAAGTGAGATTAAATTTGACAACGTAGATGATTTGATAGTGCAATTACACAAGGACAAAGAAGATACGATAGCTTATTTTAAATAGTCTTTGCAAGAAAACGTCAAATACGGCGTTACTCTCATTTCTGAAACAGTCATTTACGAAAAGTAAACTCCTTAGTTTCAGAAATTTCAAAAGCCTTGTCTTTGACGTCTTCTTATCAAAGACTCAAAAAGTGATAGTTTTTTTGCAGACATTAAATAATTTTGTGAATTGATTAAAACTGATTATTTTTGCACAGATTTATAAATTAAATATAAAACAATAATAGATGGAAGAATTAATTAGCAATTTACCCTACAAAATAAAAGACATGAGTCTTGCCGCATGGGGACGCAAAGAAATTGAAATCGCAGAGAAAGAGATGCCAGGATTGATGAGCATTCGCAACAAATACTCTGCAGAAAAACCGCTTAAAGGAGCTCGTATTACTGGTTCATTACACATGACAATACAGACCGCAGTTTTAATTGAAACATTGGTAGAACTTGGTGCTGATGTGAGATGGGCGAGCTGTAATATTTTTTCGACACAAGATCATGCCGCAGCAGCAATTGCTGAAACAGGCGTGCCAGTTTTTGCATGGAAGGGCGAAACTTTGGAAGAATATTGGTGGTGTACTCTACAAGCTTTATCATTCCCAGGAGGAAAAGGACCACAACTAATTGTTGATGATGGTGGAGATGCTACATTATTAGTACACAAAGGATATTTTGCAGAAAAAGACGCATCAACTTTAAATGTTGAAGCAACCAATAACGAAGAAAGAATTATTTTAGAAACTCTAAAAAAAGTTTTAGCTAAAGATAATTCCAAGTGGACAAGAGCAGTTGCTGAACTTAAAGGAACATCTGAAGAAACAACTACTGGAGTGCACCGTCTTTACCAAATGATGGAAAAAGGAACTTTACTTTTCCCAGCAATAAATGTTAATGATTCAGTAACAAAATCAAAATTTGATAACCTTTATGGTTGCCGTGAGTCTTTGGCTGATGGTATCAAACGTGCAACTGATGTTATGATTGCTGGTAAAGTAGTAGTCGTACTTGGGTATGGTGATGTAGGAAAAGGTTCAGCAAAATCTATGAAAGGTTACGGTGCAAGAATTATTGTTACCGAGATTGACCCAATTTGTGCTTTGCAAGCTGCAATGGAAGGTTTTGAAGTTACTACAATCGAAGAAGCTCTTAAAGTTGGAAATATCTTTGTAACAACAACAGGAAATAAACATGTTTTGACTCTTGAGCATATGCGTCAAATGAAAGATCAGTCTATTGTTTGTAACATCGGACACTTCGACAATGAAATTCAAGTTGAAAAACTTGATGCAGCAAAAGATGTTAAGAAAATTGAAATTAAACCTCAAGTTGATAAATACACTTTCCCAACAGGTAACTCTCTTTATATGCTAGCACAAGGACGTCTTGTTAATTTAGGTTGTGCTACTGGACATCCATCTTTTGTAATGAGTAACTCTTTCTCAAATCAAACACTTGCTCAATTAGATTTGTGGCAAAACGATTATGATGTTGATGTTTACAGATTATCGAAACAATTAGATGAAGAGGTTGCAAGATTGCACCTTGAGCAAATAGGTGTTAAACTTACAAAAATGACTCAAGAACAGTCCGATTACTTAGGTGTTCCTATTGATGGACCTTATAAACCTGATCATTATCGTTATTAGATAATAAAAATATTATGTTTTAATTTACGGGTTCAGAAATGAATCCGTTTTTTTTTGTTAAAACTTATTAAACTACGCACTTCTTGCCTTTTATCCAACCTAAACATATCTTTTTTAATTTTATCGGACATCAGTCATTTGCAAATAAATTTGCATCATATCATGCACCTATTA
This sequence comes from Bacteroidales bacterium, assembly GCA_028701945.1. Classification (GTDB taxonomy): domain Bacteria; phylum Bacteroidota; class Bacteroidia; order Bacteroidales; family ML635J-15; genus Bact-19. The sequence goes on along the minus strand of JAQVPT010000003.1, from coordinate 3,591 downwards.
ATAATATAGTGTTTGTGCGAAAAAAGGGATTAATTATAATTATTAATGTAAAGAGCCTGATTATCGAGATAGGTTTGATAACGTAAAACTGGATATTTTGACGGACTTTCGACAATAGAGCCGTCATAGATAGAGAATTTTGAGTCACAGTTTCTGCAAACAAGGAAAAGACCTGTCGAATCAACGTCAAGAATTGCATTCTTTTGATATGGATCGTTTGGGCAATTCCTTTCGTAAGCGAGATACTCATCTGTAAACTGACAATATAAGACGATACCTTTCACGCCGCCAGTTAGATAGACGAAATTTCCAGGGGTTTTGATGCTTACATATTCTGGCAAATCGGGATAAACAACAAAATTCACATATACATAAGGGATTCTATCTTCCTTATCACAAGCAGGAAAAACGTACAACAAAATAGCTGTTGTTAAAATAATTACTATCTTTGACCGCATAATTTTTATTTTTATTCTTGATTTAATATGGATGCAAAATTAACTAAATTCTTACTAATATTAACTTGTGTCATATTTATTTTATTGCCTGTAAATAGCTTTTCACAATCAAATCGTAGTATTGATAACGAAAAGTACATGAAGTCGCAACGATCAAAGCGGATAAAACCGACTCGAGAAGACAGACGAATTATGAAATTAGAAGACGCAACAATAAAGGAGAAGCAGAAAAAAGATAAAAAAAATAGAAAATTACACAAAAAAGCAGTTAAGAAACACAATAAAATAATAAATGGCGGAGGTAAAGATATTATTGATGGAAAACGCACTTGGAAACGCATGAAAAAGTCGAAACGCGAATCTGTAAAGAATTCCAGATAATTATTTATTTCATATTTATCTAATTTAAACGATGTTAAGTATATATTTTAAAAAAAAGATGATTTTTAAGTTCAAATATTTTGGTCAATGATTAATTGTGTATTATATTTACACCTTTTCTAATTGGGTTAAGTTATTGTATAAAGTAAAACTCTAATATGTTACGAAAATTACTACTAATTATTATGGCATTTGCAGGAGCAAGTGCAGGGTTGTTTGCTCAAGGGGCATTAAATGGTACCATAAGTGATGCAACAACTGATGAACCAATCCCGTTTGCGAACGTGACGATTGAAGAGAATGGGAATATTGTTACCGGAGGGATGACAGACTTTGACGGTAATTATAGTATTAAACCTATACCAGCTGGTAAGTACACAGTGTCTGCTTCTTATGTTGGGTATTCGACACTTCAGTACACAAGTGTTCAAATTCCTGCTGGGAGTATTACTTTTCAGAATTTTAAACTAAATCCGTCGGCCGAGATGCTTGGTGAAGTTGAAATTAAAGAGTACAAAGTACCGCTTATTGCGAAAGACCAAACTGCGTCGGGAGGTACAGTAACCTCCGAAGATATTGCAAAAATGCCGGGACGTTCGGCTGCTGCTGTTGCTACAACAGTTGGTGGTGTGTATTCCGAAAATGGTGAAGTAGGTTCTATTAGAGGTGCCCGTTCAGAAGGAACTGTTTATTATGTTGATGGTGTTAAAGTGCGTGGATCAAGTTCCGTACCAAAATCTGCAACTGAGCAAGTTCAAGTTATTACGGGAGGATTACCTGCTCAGTATGGTGATGCTACTGGAGGTATTATCTCAATTACAACAAAAGGTCCTACTTCAAAATATTTTGGTGGTGCTGAACTTGTTACTTCACAATTTTTGGATCCTTACGGGTACAATCTTGGTGGATTAATGTTGTCAGGTCCGATTTGGACAATTAATGAAGACGGTACAAACAGAAAAAGAACCGTTGCTGGCTTCTTGCTTTCACTTGAAGGTAATCTTGTTAAAGACCCTGGTCCATCAGCTGTGGGCGAGTGGAGAGCAAACGATGATGCTGTTCAAAGTATCACAAATAATCCTCTACAATTGGTGCAATCAAATGACGGTGCAATTATTTATCAAAACTCAGAATACTTGCATAGTGATGCTTTCCAAAATTACAAAACAAGACAAAATGCAGAAAGTAAAAGCTTTAATGTTGCTGGAAAAATTGATATTTCTCCTATTAGAGACCTTAATATAACATTTGGTGGTACTCTAGATTATAGAGATCAGAGAGCATATTCTTATTCAAACCAACTTTTTAATTCTGATAATAACGGTAATATTAAATACAATAACTGGAGAGTTTATGGTAGATTAACACAAAAATTTAGAGACAATTCAGAAAGTGAAAAAGAAGCGATTATTAAGAATCCTTATTATACAATTCAGGTAGATTATTCAAAAACTTATCAGAAGTACTATAACAAAGATTTTAATGATAATTTCTTTGAGTATGGTCATGTTGGCAAATTTAATACTACTCCAGAGAAATATTATTTCTGGGGACAGGATTCGCTAACAGGCAGTGAAGCGTATTTGCAACAAACGTGGTTTTATAGAATTGAAGATTTTGAAGCAGGTGAATCAAATCCTGATCTTGCCAGATACACTGAGCAGTATTTCCAGTATTTTGATGATTACTATGCCAAAGATGTAAACTCTGTTATGCAAAATGGTGGTTTACTTAATGGTATGGGTGCACCAAGCGTTTATGGTATCTGGGCTAGTCCTGGAAACCCTTACACATCATATTCAATGAACGATTTAACACAGTTTAGAGTATCAGCTTCTGGTTCTGCCGACATAAAAAATCATGAGATTAGTCTTGGATTTGAATTCGAGCAAAGAAGCGACTCATACTATGCGGTTGGACCATTTGGATTATGGACACTCGCAAGAAGTTTGACAAATTATCACATTCTCGAAAGAGACCTTTATAATCCTATACAATATAGAGATGAAAATGGAGTATTTTTAGATACAATAGATTATCCTAGACTTTATGACGCATCATCTCAGTCAAGATTTGACATTAAATTGAGAGAAAGTCTTGGTTTAGCAGTAAATAGTCTTGATTGGCTTGATATAGACTCTTATGATCCTGAATCTTTAGACCTTAGCTGGTTTAGTCCTGATGAATTATTTAACCAAGGAAGTAGTTATGTTTCATACTATGGTTATGATTATAAAGGCGATAAATTAAATTATAAACCTACTTTTGACGATTTCTTTAACAAAACAAGCGAAGAAGGATATCTTGAAAGACCAATGGCACCATTTGAGCCTAACTATATTGCAGGTTATATTCAAGACAAATTTGCATTTAAAGATCTTATCTTTAATGTAGGTGTTCGTGTTGACAGATTCGATGCAAACCAAATGGTTCTTAAAGACCAATTTACATTGCATGAGGCTTATACTGTTGGTGATACTGACGAAAGAGGACTTATAGCTAATACAGCTCATCCTAGCAATATTCCAGATAATGCAGTTGTATATGTTAATGATATATCTTCTCCTAGTGCTGTTAATGGATACCGTGTAGGTTCAGTTTGGTATGACGCAAATGGTACTGAAATTGAGAATCCTAAATTAATTGCAAGCCCAAATGGTATAGCTCCTTATTTGCTAAATTCTGAGGCACAATTAAATTCAAATGCTTTTGAGGATTACAAACCGCAAATTGTTGTAATGCCACGTATCTC